>JANNRO010000648.1:0-3090 GCA_031401505.1 Planctomycetia bacterium | reverse complement strand
CTCCCGAAACGAGAGCAGGCCCGGCACGTAGGGCATCAGCGGAGCCGCTGACGCCGACACCACCTCGATCACGTGCCAATCCGGTCCGGCGCACACGACCACCGCGCCGTGGACGTGGCCGTCGGCGCCGATCGAGCAGTCGAGACCGGCCACGAGGCGCAACGGTCGCCTGACGGTGCCGCTCGTCACGACCTTCGCGGACAGCCAGGTCTGGAGGCGCGCCGCGTCCGTCGGCGGCAAGTCGAAGGGATGGAGGCGCCGAACCTTCACGCGGTCGGCAACTCGAGCCCGCACAGCGCGAGCACGCGCGTCACGACGGCGCCGATCGTCACGTCGGGCGTCGAAGCGCCGGCCGTCACGCCGATCACCGCGCGGCCCGTCGCGGCCGTGATGCCATTTTCCGCCCAGAGTCCGGCCGGCAGCCAGCCCTCCGACTCGATGACCGCAGACGCCGCGGCGTGCGCCGGCTTGTGCCGGATGCGCGTGCGAGACACGAGCCCCTCGGGGCCGTCGATGTGGAAGGAGGGAAGCTTGCCCTCCGCCAATTCGGCCAGGTGTCCGGTGTTGGACGAGTTGAAGCCGCCGATCACGAGGAGCACGTCGAGCGGTTCGCGGATCAACTCTTCCAACGCGTCCTGGCGATCCTGTGTGGCCGAGCAGATCGTATCGAATGCGCGGAACCGGGCGCTCTTCTCGCCCTCGCCGTGGCGGTCGGCGAGCGCCTTTCCGATGCGCCGCGCGATCTCGAGCGACTCGCTCGAGAGCATCGTGGTCTGGTTGGCGACGCCGATCCGCTCGAGGTCGAGGTCCGGATCGAAGCCCTTGGACGACGCCCGCGCGAAGTGCGATTGGAAGGCGGCCCGATCGCCGCCGTTGCGGATGTAGTCGGCGACGACGTCGGCCTCGGCCAGATCGAGCACGACGAGGTAGCGTCCGCTCGTTGCGAGGCCGACGCGCGAGACCGTCGCCTTCGTCTCCTCGTGGTTCCACTTCCCGTGGACCAACGACGTGAAGCCATCCCGAGCGTACCGCTCGACGCTCTTCCAGACGTTCAGGACCGAGCCGCAGGTCGTGTCGACGAGGATCGCCCCGCTCGCGTGCAGTCGGTCGAAATCCTGCGTCGGGACGCCGAACGCGGGCAGCAGGACGACGTCGCCGGCCCCGGCGTCGGCGAGCGTCGGGATGTCGTCGTCGCCGACGAAGCGGATGCCCTTGTTGCGGAGCCGCGCGTTGACGCCGGGATTGTGGATGATCTCGCCGGTCAGGATGACCCGGCGATCGGGGAACTTCTCGAGCGTCTGGTAGGCGTAGTCGACCGCGCGATCGACGCCGTAACAGAAGCCGAATTCGCGTGCGAGGCGAAACGTCAGCGGGCCCGCCTCGATCCGGAACCCGTTCTCGCGGAAGCGTTTGACGATCTCGGAGTGGTAGTCGCCCGAGATCTGCTCTTTCACTTCCGTGCGCAGGCCCAGGCCCTTGCGGAAGTAGCGATCCGACGAGGCCATCGCCGCGGACGGGGACGTTGCAGCGGCAGGCGGCGTGGCCGGCGCCGGATCGACAGGGGGGCGGGAGGCACTCACGAGAGAAACCGTATCACGGCCTCTGCGAGCCGCGGTTCGCGTGTCAGTTCTTCGTGAACGGCACCGGGTTGCTCGGTGCCCCTTTGACCGTCACGACGACGCTGCCGCTCGTCGAGCCGTACGGCACGAGCACGTCGATCGAGCCCGGCGAAGGCAACAGGAACCACGCATCGGCCCCGCCGACCGTGACCTTCACGTCGCCGAACAGCGGGAGCGGCGGCAGCCGGTTCGGTTTCCAGGCCGACAGATCGACCAGATCGATTCCGGTGATCCGGACGATCTCGCCGTCGTCCGCCGACGTGGGGGAAATCGAGTCGATGTGCGGAGCGACGCGCACGGTGACGTGGAACGGAGCGCCCGTCGATGCGACGCCGCCGGTCGTGACGACGACGTCGCCGTCGGCGGCGCCCGACGGAACGACGACGGTCAATTCGTCGTCACCGAGCCCGTAGATCGCGGCCGCGACGCCGCCGAACGTCACGGACGTGCGCGACGCGAGGCGTACGAGATCCGATCCTTCGATGCGAACCAGCGACCCGGGGCTGCCCGACGCGGGAACCAGTGCGTTGATCGACGGCACGGGCGAGGCGCCCACCTCGACGAAGTAGGGCGCGCTCGCGCGACCATTGACCGTCACGACGAGCGAGCCCGAGATCGCGGCGACCGGCACGTCGACGAGGAGCGACTCGAAGAGCTGCAGCACCGACGTCGACGCGACGCCCGATACGGTCACGGTGACGGCGTCGAGCGGCCCTCCGAGATCGTGGCCCCGAATCACCGCCCGCTCGCCCGCCTGCACGCGCGAGGGGAGAGTCGACGTCACGACGGGCGTCCGACCATCGATGACGGTGAACGCCATGCCCGCGCTTTCGACGCCGCCACGCGTTACGTGCACGTCGACCGCCCCCGTTGCGAGACCGTCGGGAACGACGACCACGAGCGCGTCCGCGAAGCCGTACAGTACGGTCGCCGCGACCCCGCCGAACGAAACGTGAGGCACCTCACCCGGAGCCGCGAGCGCACGCCCTTCGATGACGGCCAGCGAGCGGACGGATCCCTCCGACGGGTCGATGGCGGTGATCGACGGCGGTCCCGAGACGTCGGCTGCGCCGTCGCCCAGATGAACGACGACGTACGCGGCCCCTCGGGGCGAGCGTGAGGCCGCCACGTGGCACCCGAGTCCGTCCGCCAGGTCGGCGTCGGCCCGAGAGGCGCAATCGTCGAGCACGGCGAGCGTGGCGGGCGCGTTGCGAAACGCAGCTGGGGCGTCGACGAAGCCGGCCCACGTCAGTCCCGGTTCCAGCGGATCCTTGCTGTACGCCAGATCCCAATACAAATTCGAGACGCAGCACAGGACGACCGGGTAGCCGATGTTGGCGAACCGGTTGCAGAGGTCTTCGTTGCCGCGGGTGTTGTTCCAGACGTAGGGAATGAGCCGGCCGCCGGCAAACTCCGACCGCGGGTTGTCGTGGTTGACTTCATCGATCATGACGTGATCGAGCGCGGCTTC
>JANNRO010000647.1:0-10437 GCA_031401505.1 Planctomycetia bacterium | reverse complement strand
CCATAGTTCGATACCGTCAAACTGATGGCATCTCGCGAGTCCGCCAAACTGCGCTTCCGCTCGCCCCTCACGCCGGTCGAGTGAACAACTCGCGCGGCACGACGACGAATCCCGGTATCGCAGCCGACACCGCCGGATGGTCGCCCGCGGCCGTGCGTCGACCGTCACGACTTACGATCTCGATCGACTCGGCGGCGGGATCGACCAGCCAGACTTCGTCGACGCCCGCGGCGAGGAGGCGAGGGGCCTTGCGCGCGCGATCGCGACGGGCCGAGGTCGGCGACAGGATCTCGATCGCGAGCCGCGGAATGCCGACGTCGCTCCGATTCCAGGACGCCCGCTTGCGCAGCACGACGACGTCCGGCTGGAAGACGTTGCGCTCGTCGATCACGACGTCGCACGGAGCCATGACCACGAGGTCTTCGCCGACGAGCGCCCACAGGCGACGTGCGAGCCTGAGCCCGATCGCCCGATGACCATAGGTCGGTGACGGCTCCTTGACCAGCCATCCGTTCGCGGGCGCGACCCTCTATGCGTCCGAAATCGGTCGATCGAGCAGCTCTTCGACCGGCTCGTAGCCGAGCGACGACCAGAACGCGAGCGACGAGGCGTTCTTCGCGACGACGTGGAGGCGCAGCTCGTCGGCACCCTTCAAGACCAGCGCCGCCGCGACGCGGTCGGCGAGTTGCCGGGCGATCCCGCGGCGGCGCCTGGGCGGCACGACGAAGCACGCCGTGATCGTCGCGTCGCGCACCGTTCGGCGCAGGCCGTCGCCTCGACCCAATTGCCCCGCCGCTGCGCCGACGAGCAGGCCCGGCTTCTCCTCGGCCACGAGCACGATGCATCCGGGATCCTCGATCTCGCGGGCGTGCCGCTCGGCCAGGCTCGCGGGTGCATCCGGGTGCGGCGTCAGGCGCGGCTCGTGGCGGCCGTTCTCGTCGAGCATGCCCATCGAGAGGAGCACGAGGCTCGCGACATCGGACGCACGCGCGGAACGAATGGTGACCGCACCGGTGGACGGCGGCTCGATCGGGCCCGCGCGCGCGAACGTGCGCATCAGGGGCGTGAAGCCGATCGCCTCGAATCGCGTGCGGGTCCCGCGGTCGTCCCACGCGACTCGGGCCCGGAGCACTTCGACGTCGCGTCGGGACAACGCAGCCGTGACCGCCGCGAGCAGGGCCGCGAGGATCTCGTCCGCCTCGGCGACCGATGCAACGAACGTCTCGACGATCTCCCCCACCCGCTGTGTGCGCCAGATCGGGGGCCAGATCGCGTGGCGTCCGAGCGCGTACCCGACGATCGACCGCGACGGGTCGTCGGCCGCCCCGTCGGCGATGCGTTCGGAACCGCGCTCGGCGACGAAGACGACCACCGTGTCGTTGTCGAGGAGCGCCTGTGTCGTCATCGTGACGCGTGCGGACAGATCGACGTCACGGGCGCCCGATTCGTGGAACCGCCGACGAAGTTCCGTCAATTCGGCGAGGTCCGAGCGACGCAGGAGACGAACGGATGGCGAATCAGCGGGCGGGCCCAGGACGATCTCCGCTCAGGCGGTTCGAGGGGCGCGAAATCTACCCGCCCGCGCAGGCGTGAGTCGGCACCCCCAGGCGCGAGCGGAGCCGCGGTTGACCGGCGAACGGGAGAGCGATAGCCTCCGTCCGCGTCCGGGTCGCCTCGACTCGGTGGTCGAACTCGGGAGCGCCTCGCCATGATGAAGTTCGCCGTGCTCGTCGCCGCGGTCCTCGCGGCCCCCCTCTGCGGCTGCGCCACCGGCAAGTCGGAGGTTCCCGACGGCGTCAAGCGCTACACCGGGCAGGACGACGGTTGCCACACGGGCGGGTTGGGCGCGACGACGCTCGTTCACGGTGTCAACAAGACGGTCGCGGGCACGACCCGCGGCGCGGTCGTGAGCACGGCACAGGGCGTCTCGAGCTTCGAGAATCCGGTCTCGAACATCCTCTATGCCCCCTTCGGCATCGTGGGCGGCGTGTTCACGGGCATCGCCGACGGCGTCGGCTCGGTGCCGGCCACGCAGAATTGCCATTACAACTTCACGAATTCACTCGGCTATGCGTGGAGCCGCGACGCACGCGTGGGCGCCGAAGGCGGCCAGGTCCCTGAGCACAGTTTCCGCGACGCCCAAGGCAACAAGGTATGGAACGGCGGCTCGTACTGGCCCGGCGGCCCGCGCTGAGACCGCCCCCGGGGCGAGCAGGTGCTGCGCCCCTCCTACCAGCTGAAACGCCCCTCCTACCAGCTGAAACGGAAGCCGAGGCCCCCGTGGCTCCAGCGGGTTCCACCCCACACGGAGCGCCCGTAGCCGTAGCCTGAACCCGAGCGGTATCCGGGCGTCACGTAGGCCCTCGGTCGGCCGTAGGGCGTGGGACACGGACACGGCGACGCGAAGCCGGGGTAGTACGAACCGCCGTAGTACGTCCCCGTCGAGAAGCCGCCGCCGTAGTACCCGGACGAGAACACGTCGAGCGGTTCGTCCTGCGGAGGCGGAGCGTTGAGATCACGTTCGACCAACTCCCGGATCTCCCGGATGCGCACGTTGTCGGGGTCGAGGACCTGCGCCGCGCGGAGGAAATCGCGCGCCCGGTCGAACTTGCGCTGCTGGCGGTAGAGGTCGGCGAGATCGAGTTGCGTGGCGACGAGGAGAGGCAGCACCTCCTTGTCCCGTCCGTCGATCTCGGCGAGTTTGTCGCCGGCGCTCGGGCGCGTGGCCGCGAGCACGCGGCGACCCTCGCGCAGCTGCGCTTCGGCCGACTCGAGCGCCTTCGTCGCCTCCGACGCCGACAGCGTCGCGTCGCCCGCGCGCGCACGATCGGTGAGCGCGCCGCGAATCGCCTTGTCGGCCCGCACGAGCCCCGACGCGAACGCCTGGGCCTCGGCCGCCGCCGCCGCTTCCGCGCGGGCCTTCGACTCGGCGGCGAGGCGCGCACGATCGGTATCGAGCATGCGTGACGCCAGATCCGCCAGCGTCCGCGCGCGATCGACGAGTCCGCCTTCGGGGTCGGCCTTCGACGCGACGTCGTTGGCCGTCGCGAACGCGAGATCGCTGCGACCGCGCTTCAAGTCCCGCTCGGCCCCGACCAATTCCTTGGACAACTCGAGGTCCCGGATCGCGCGCAGCCCGGCGTCGCGATCGGGAACCAGCGTCGCGTCGAGTTCGGCGGCCTTGCGGAACCGGCGTGCCGCTTCGGCCGGCAGGCCCTGGGACAACGCGAACTTCGCGAGCTCGAGCGAACCCTTTCCGTCCTTCGCCGGCGTCCGCGCGGACTTGAGCGACAGCAACGACCACGGGTCGACGCGCGACATCGGGAACTCGAGCGTCACGCTTCCGCCGCCGACGGCGTACGTGAACTTGACCCGGCCTTCCGCGGCGGCCGTGCCCTCCGTCCACTCGACGGCACTCGCGTTGTAGTGCGCACCCGAACGGAGCACGACGTCCTCGGCGCGCGCCCGCGGCGCGAGCGCAACCAGACCGGTCAGCAGAAACAAACCGACCAGCGCGAACAGGAGGCGGACGGACTTCATGAGGGGCTCCCCGAAGGGACGCCCTAGGATAGCCGCAACGCGGGGTCGTCGCGGGTCGTCGAGGCGGTCGGCCGCCCTTCCCGTCCCCCACCGTCGTCCGAGCTCGGGGCCCCGGCCGTCCGAGCCGTCGGACGCGGGTCCCGTGGTCGAATCGAAGCCTGCAATCGAAGCCCGGATCGGAGCCGCGCATGCCCTTCCACGACATCCCCGAGATCCTCGACGACCTGCGTGCGGGTCGGATGGTGATCCTCGTCGACGACCCCGACCGCGAGAACGAGGGCGACCTCGTCATGGCGGCCGAGAAGGCGACGCCCGAAGCGATCAACTTCATGATCCGCCACGGGAGCGGAATCGTCTGCCTGACGATGCCGGGCGAGAAGGCCGACTCGCTCCACCTGCCGCTCCAGGTCGCGACCAATTCGTCGCGCTTCGGCACCCAGTTCACCGTCACGATCGAGGCGAAGCACGGCGTCACGACGGGCGTCTCGGCGGCGGATCGTGCGACGACCATCCTGACGGCGGTCCGCGACGACTGCCGACCCGAGGATCTCGCGCGACCGGGCCACGTCTATCCGATCCGCGCGGCCGAAGGCGGCGTCCTGAAGCGCGCCGGGCAGACCGAGGGCTCGAGCGACCTGTGCCGCCTCGCGGGCATGAAGCCCTTCGGCGTCATCTGCGAGTTGATGAACGACGACGGAACGATGGCGCGCGTGCCCGATCTCGAAAAGTTCCAGGCGAAGCACGCGATCAAGATGTGCACGGTGCGCGACTTGATCGAGTACCGGCGGCGACGCGAGCGGCTCATCACGCGTGAAGTGACGGTGCCGCTGCCGACGAGCCACGGCACGTTCGACCTCCACGCCTACACGTCGAAGACCGACCCCGAGCCTCACCTCGCGTTGACGCTCGGCATGAAGGCCCCCGACGGCGACGTCGGCGCGGCGCCGATCGATGCACCGGTGCTCGTGCGCGCGCACTCGGAGTGTCTGACGGGCGACGTCTTCCACTCGAAGCGCTGCGACTGCGGTCCGCAACTCGACGCGGCGCTCGAGCGCATCGCGAAGGAAGGCCGGGGCGTCGTGCTCTACATGCGCCAGGAGGGTCGCGGCATCGGGCTGCTCAACAAGATCCGCGCCTATGCGCTGCAGGATCAAGGGCTCGATACCGTCGAAGCCAACGAGCGGCTCGGCTTCAAGGCCGACCATCGCGAGTACGGCATCGGCGCGCAGATCCTGTTCGATCTCGGCGTGCGCAAGATGCGGCTCCTCTCGAACAACCCGACGAAGTTCAGGAACATGGTCGGCTACGGTCTCGAGATCACGGAACGCGTCCCGCTCGAAACCGAGCCGGGCCCGGACAACGAGGCCTACCTGCGCACGAAGGCCGAAAAGCTCGGGCATCTGCTGACGCTGCCCCGAACCGGCACGGACGGTCCGGCCAAGGGGTAGGCGAACTCCGGTCTACTTCGAACCGATCCGCGTCAGCGAGCGCAGGCACCGGGCGAAACTATCGGAACGTTTCGCCGCGATCGCCATGTCCCATCGGTCACGTACGAATTCGGTCAACATCACGTCATAGCCGGGCCCGACTCGGCGCCCAGATCGCACCGTCGGACAAATCGCGTCGCGAACACGTGCCGACTTCGATGTACGGGCCAAGTCGACCAGAAATCGCTTCGGATCAGGGATTGCGTCGACGTCCGTCGGAATGCGCCGTTGCTGGACGTTCAGGAACTTCGCAAGCGCACTTCCGTCCGCAAGCAGCCACGCCTCGATCGCCCGGACGCAAATTCGTAGGATGAACGCCTTCGGAACAGGTGCATCGCCCAGCCAGTTGCGGACCAGCGCCGCAGCACACGGGGCGTCGTCATCCAGATCACAAACCACGATCCATGGTGATCCGCGTGCTGCAGCGGCGTAGTCGCGAACTCGTTCGCGTATGAACGCCTTGCCTCTCCGACCGAGAATGCGCCAGATGTCGAAGCCGAGTTCGATCGCCAATCGCTGCATCACGACTTCATCGAGTCGTCCCTCGACGACGATGGTGGCCCCCACGACGCCGGTCACTCCTATCCTCCGCCGCGTCCGTTGGCGGCAAATGCCAACAGCAGTTGGTCGGTTCGCTTCGGCTCGACCTCCGCGACGACCGCTTCGGACAGCGGTATGCCCGACTCGACGAGATCGCGGACAACCGATACGCTGCGGGCCGCCTCGATCGTCGAGCCATCCTTCCCGGGACGCACGAGCAGTACCTCATCGAGGCCGATCCCCTCGTCCCGGAGCAGATCGGCCGAGTGCGTGCTCATGATCGTCTGCCGCCCGGACCGACGGCCCAGACTCCAGAGCATTCCGGGAATCTGTCGAACGATCGCGACGTTGAGTGACAGCTCCGGTTCCTCCATGAGCAGCGGTGCGTCGCCGTCCAGCATCGACCACAGCAACCCGAGAAGCCTCAAGGTCCCGTCGGAGAGATCGCGCTCCGTCTGCCTGCCCGCATTCGGGCGCCAATGCTCGAAGAGACCCTCCAGATGCGGCGCCCCCTTCGAGTCGGGCTTCAGTTCCAGATTCGACAAGTGTGGAATCGCGATTCGGAGGGCGTTCTCGATCTTGCGAAGGCGAGCCTCCCGGGTCCTCTTCGGGGTGGCCGCGAGAACCTCGAGAAAATCGCCACCATAGGCATCCCCGCGACGTGCTCGCCAGCGATCCGGTTCACGAACGAGCTGCGGTACGAGGTGCAGATATCGGACACTTCGAAACAAGTCGGCAACCGATCGAAACGCGACGTTGGCGTTGACCTGTTCGAGATTCGTCTGCGTCAGCCGTTGCGGATCTCGAAGGTCATCGGCATCCGGGCGTCGAGGCATCACTTCGATCGATCCCCGGGACACGCGCTCATCGACCACGACGGGCGCCGCCGTGAGCGAGGACCGTCCGAACGCCAGTCGATAGCTCCACGGTTCGCCCGACGCATCGACGATCGACACGTCGATCTCGACGTTGGGATTCTGTCGGGCGTGCAGGCTTCGAATTCCGGAGAGGCCGCCCCGCTCCTCATCGACCGCGTACGCCAAGCCCTTCCCGGCAACGTCGCGGAGAAAGCGGAACACGTCGAGGAAGTTCGACTTTCCCGATGCATTCGGGCCGACCAGGAACACACGCTCCGGGAGGTCGATGTCGACCTCCCGAAAATTGCGCCAGTTTCTGAGCGAAAGGCGAGTGAATCGCACGGATCGACCTCGAACACGATCCTACCCGAGCCGGCCGATCGGACTCGAACGAGCCGTGTCGAGTCGAACTCGTCGACGCCTACTCGCCCTCGAAGTCGAGATACGTGTAGGCGTCGAGCTGCTCGCGGTACTCGTCCACGACGGACGTCGCCTGCGCCTTCGTGATGCGCTTCTCACGCACGGCGTCGCGCGCCTGCATTTCCATCGAGCGGATCATCATCGCGGGATCGTAGGCGAAGAGCTTCAGCACGTCCTGCGCGCGATCGCCGGGCTGGGTCGCGAGGATCTTGACCGTCTTGCCCTTGCCGACCGCCACGTGCGCCTCGTCCACGATGCCGAAGAGGTTGTGGTAGTCGCCGAGCACGTCCTGATAGGCGCCGATCATCATGATCGCCACGTAATAGGGCTTGCCGTTCAACTCGTGGAGCTCGAGCGCGTCCTTCACGTCGCGCTGGTCGACGAAGCGATCGACCTCGCCGTCGCTGTCGCAGGTCACGTCGCAGAGCGTCGCGCGCGCGGTCGGCTCCTCGCCGAGGCGGTGGATGGGCGCGACGGGGAAGAGCTGGTCGAGCGCCCACGAGTCGGGAATCGACTGGAACACCGAGAAGTTCGCGATGTACTTCGTCACGAGCTTCTTCTCGAGGTCGTCGAACTCTTCGGGGACGAAGCGGTCCTCCTTGGCGTACTTGACCGCCGCACGACTGATCGCCTCGAAGAGCCGCTCGCCGAGCGCACGCTCGCGCAGCGAGAGGTAGCCGAGGTCGAAGAGACCGTACAGTTCCTCGCGCTTCTCGAGCGCGTCGTGGAAGTACTCGCGGTGGTTCTTCCGCGTCATCCCGTCCTGGATCTCCTTCATCTCGCGCAGCACGTCGTGGACGTCCTGCGGGACCATCAGGTCGTCGGTCGACGTCGCGGCGGCGTTCTGGCCCCGCACCTCGCAGATCAGCAACGAGTGGTAGGCGACGAGCGCGCGCCCCGACTCGGACACGATCGCGGGCTCGGGAACGCCCTCCGTGCTGCAGATCTCGCGCACGATGTAGACGACGTCGTTGGCGTACTCCTGCAGCGTGTAGTTCATGCTCGCGTCGTAGGACGTCTTGCTGCCGTCGTAGTCGACGCCGAGCCCGCCGCCGACGTCGAGCACCTCGAGCGGCGCCCCCGCTGCGCGCAGCTTCGCGTAGACGCGCGCACCCTCCTTCACCGCGTTCTTGATGCGCTTGATCTCCGGGATCTGGCTCCCGACGTGGAAGTGGAGCAGCCGGAACGAGGAGAGCGCGTCGCCACGCTTCAATTTCTCGACGGCCTCGAGCACTTCCTGCGTCGTCAATCCGAACTTCGCGGCCTGCCCGCCCGACTTCTCCCACTTGCCCGAGCCCTTCGCGTGGAGGCGGATGCGCATGCCGATCAACGGCGCGACGCCGACTTCCTTCGCGACCTTCAGGATCAGGTCGATCTCGGGCGGCTTCTCGACGATCAGGATGACCCGCTTGCCGAGTTCGACGCCCCGGAGCGCCATGCGCACGTAGGGTTCGTCCTTGTAGCCGTTGCAGATGATCAGCGCCTCGGGCTTCAGCTTGTGCGAGAGCGCGACGGCCAGCTCGCCCTTGCTGCCCGCCTCGAGACCCATGCCGCGGTCGCGCCCCGCCGCGACGAGCTCGTCGACGACTTCCTTCTTCTGGTTCACCTTGATCGGGAACACGCCGAGATAGCGGTTGCCGTAGGAGTACTCGGCGATCGACTTCTCGAAGGCCGAGAAAAGCTCGTTGACGCGGTTGGAGAGCATCTGCGGGAAGCGCACGAGCATGGGGAAGCGCACCTTCCTCTTGCGCAGCCTCCCGATCAGCGTGTGGAGGTCGACGCCCCGTTCGTCACGGTTGGGGCGGACCACGAGGTGCCCCGCCTCGTTGACGTCGAAGTAGCCCGCGCCCCAGGTGTCGATTCCATACAGCCGAACGGCGTCGCGGGTGGTGAAAGACAATGCAGGCGTCTCCTCGAACGAAGGAACGCGGCGACGACGGCTCGCTCGAAAGCCTCGACGTCCCGCGAAGCATCGCGTTATCGCATTCGCCGGGGCACGCGTCAATCGCACGAGGCGCGATCTTCACGAATCGTCGCGAGAGAGACGGTCCGCTTCGCGCCGATCCCGCTCGCGGACGCGGGTCCCGTCGCCCGTTCGACGCGACGCGAGAGCCGCGAATCGACGAGGGAGCCCGCGTGCGCCCGGAGAGATTGACGCGACCCCTTCGATCCGGCTTCAATCGGCCGTCGCGCGCGGATGGGCGTGAGGTGCGAGGAAGGGGCGGGGCGATGCCGACGGTCGGGGAGTGGCGGTCTCTCTGGAGAACCGAGCAGGCTCGGGCGGCGGACATTCTCCTGTCCTCGTCGGCGAGGCTGGCGCAAAGCGTGACCCGCGAGGCGGGACTCGCGCCATCCGACGCGGACGACGTGGCGAGCGCGTCGATGTGCGCGATCCTCGCGAATCCGGAGGCCGCCGACCGAGCCGCACCGCAGACGCCGTTCGACGCGTGGCTGCGCGGCGTCATGACGAACATCGCCATGCAGGCACGACGCAAGCGTGAGCGAGCCGAGGGCGAGCGGGCGCTCGCACGATCCGACGAGGAACGTCACCTGTCCGCGGCCATCACGCGCAACGAGATCCTGACGTCGATCGGAGCGGCGGCACGATCGGCGATGACGGGGCGGCAGTCCCACGCGGTCTCGATTTGGCTGGAGGGCATCCCGTTCTCGATGATCGGTGCCCGATTGAGCGTCGGGCGCGGCCGGGCATGCCAACTGGTCCGTCACGGACTCGAGGCGGCGCGACGCGCCGCGAGGGGCGAGGCGCGATCGATGCGGACCGTGTATCCCGATGCTTCGGAGATCCGAGCCGAGTCGCTGACGCCACGCGAGAGGACGTTGCTCGACCACGCGCGGCGAGGCAGGAGTGTGAGCGAGATCGCGCAGCTGACCCAGGTATCGACCGGCACGGCGCGCTCGGCGCTCCATCGTCTGCGGAAGCAACTCCTTGCGGCTTCGCCGCTCGCTCCGAACTGCCCCCCCCCCGCGCGTCGGAGGACCCGCCGGGGGGGCGTAACCCCCCGTCTACGCCGAAGTGCAACAGATAGGTGGAACGTCCTCCGAAGGGCACCCCGTCATCATGGCAACCGACCTCGACCCAGACAGAAACGCCCCTCTCGACGCCGAGAACGGCCTGCGCGTCGCCGAGTGGGTGGTGCTGGTCGACAACCACGAACCGTGCGTGCGCGTGGACGCGTCCCGCGATGAACTCGGATGGACCCCGATTCCCACGCCCGAGTCGCCGCCGTCGTGCCCGGAGGGGAGGTCGGCATGAGCGAGCCCACGGGACAGGAAGGACTGGGAGACGGCCTCCCTCACCGACGGCGGTCCGCGAGACTTCCGTTCGTCGCCCACGCGGCGACGGGCGGACGAGCCGCGGCGACGCTGCAAATCGAACACCAGGACGTCGGCGACGAGTCGTGGACGACGCTGACGTCCGCCGCCCTCGTGATTCCGGGATGCACGACCGTCATCGCCGAGGGCTTGAAGGAGCGGTACCGCTTCACGATCGAACCCCACGGCCCGTTGGGCGGCGACTCGATGTTCGTTCGGGCTCTGCGTCCGTCCCGGATTCGCGACTGACGCGCGGAATC
>JANNRO010000646.1:0-3306 GCA_031401505.1 Planctomycetia bacterium | reverse complement strand
CTTCCGATCCCGTGGTGAGTGTGCGGTCTTCGACGAGAAGTTGGGGGCCCCGTCGCAGACCCCGAGGCGCATAAAAAGAGCGGCGCGGGGGGTTGGGGCCTTGCGGCCGCGCGCCCACCCCCCCCGCCGGGGGGGGGGGGGGCGCGCTGCGGTACGGGACTAACCCCCCGCGCCGCTCTTTTATTTCTACTCGGGGTATACGACGCGGCGCCTAACTTCTCGTCTAAGACCGCACACTCACCACGGGATCGGAAGCTGTACGCGATCTAGCCGCACTTCCCCTTCGCGCAGGCCATCTGGCCCTTCGCGGGGGCGGGCGCCGCGGGAGCGACGTACGGCTGGGGCGCGGCCGGGGCGACGTACGTCGGCTGCGCGACCGCGCCGCAGCTGCGCGCCGCAGGGGCCGTCGGGCGTGCGACGGGCTGGGTGTAGTTCGGGGCCGGACGGTAGTTCGCGTCGCTCGACGAGCAGGCGACGAACGACGTCGAGCCGGCGGCAACCAATACCGCGGCGACGACTTCCTTGCGGACACGGGCGAAGACGGGCGACTTCATGGAAACTCCGGGACAATGGGACGGAATGACGGTGACGAGGTGACGGTGACGAGGTGACGGGGACGGGATGGGGGGCCGGATCAGGATACGCCGGGCGGCGGGCGTAGCGAACCCCTTGTGACCGAATCGGCCGATCGTCATCGGCGAACATCCGCGCGAGCCGTCACGATCATCAGGACTCGATGAAGCGGTCGATAAAAAAACAACGGGCGGATTCCGGTGAACCGGAAATCCGCCCGTCGAAACAACGACGCCGATTGCTCGACGGCGCAGGAAGAGAACCTCGCCCGCCGTGAGGCAGGAGCGGTTCTAGCGCTCGCCTAGCCGCACTTGCCCGTGCCGCAGGCCATCTGGCCGGCCGGCTTCGGGGCGGCCATCGGCGCCGCGGCCGGAGCCGCACCGCACGACTTCGCGCCGCACGACTGCGACCCGCCGCTCTGCGCGCAGCAGGGCTTGCGGTAGACCGCCGGGCCGGCGCCACCACAGCAGGACGAGCACGCCGTCATGGCGATGCCGCCCACCGTAGCGACGAGGGCGCCGACGAGCTGCATACGCACGCCGCCGAACAGTTTCTTGCTAGCCATGAACTCAAACCTCCTGAAGGGACCGCACCCTTCAAGGGTGATCGGTCGGGACCTGCCCGCCTCGGGCGTTGCGAAAGACTACCGTCTAGCCCGGGCTACGCAAGACCTACGTAGGAGCAAGATGGTCGGATGCGAACGAGGGCGGGAATCCGCTCCCGGGGACACAACATGCGCCCACGTCGGTTATCGGTCCCGGGACGGGGTGCGGTTGAGTCGAAATCGACCGTGGTGGCCCGTTGGGCTTCCCGTAGGGTGGGAACGATGGCCCTCCCCGGCATCGCCGTCCTGCTTGCCGCCACCCGGGATCGGATGCCGGACACACCGGCGCTCGACCATGCGGGCCAACGATGGACATACGACCGGGCTGCTGCCGCCGCGGCACGGCTCGGGGCCGAACTCTCCGAGCGAGGCATTCGGCACGGCACGGCGGTCGCGTGGATCGGCGACAACACCCCCGCCTGCTGGCTCGCCTACTTCGGCGCGGCCTGGGCGGGTGCCATCCTGGTGCCGCTCCACGTGCGGCTGCGCGACGAGGACCTGCAGCGGGTCCTCGACCACGCCGACGTCGGCCTCGTTCTGTGCGAGAGGTCGTCGCTCGATCGCGCTTGCGGGCTCGGACGGCCGACCCTCGAGTTGTCGGACGCTTCCTACGAGACGTCGACGGCCTGGCGCGCGCGGCGAACGTCGCCGACTCCCGTCCGGCCCGACGACCCGGCCCACCTCTATTACACGAGCGGAAGTACGGGCACGCCCAAGGGCGTCGTGCTGACCCACGGCAACGTGGTGACCCACGCCCGTCTGGCCGTTCGGGCGCTCGACCTGTCGTCGGCCGACGTCTGGCTCCACGCGGCACCGATGTTCCACCTGGCGGACGCGTGGGCCACCTTCGCGATCACGGATGTCGGCGGACTTCACCGATTCGTCCCCCGCTTCGACGAGTCCCAGGTGCTCGACGCCTTCGCGACGGGGGTCACCGTGACCAATCTCGTGCCGACGATGTGGAACACATTGGTTCGCAACCCCGGGGCGGTCGGGCGCGACTACCGCTCGCTCCGGCTCCTGCTTTCCGGTGGCTCGGCTGTTTCTCCCGATTTGGTCCGTCGCATCCGCACGGTTTTCGGCGCGGAGTACGGGCAAACGTACGGACTCACCGAGACGAGCCCGTATCTCACGATCTCGCGCCTCGCGCCCGACGAACGCGCCCTCGACGACGCCGAGATCTGTCGCCGGCTCGCGTGCGCCGGCCGTCCGATGGCGGGCGTCGAGGTCCGTGTCGCGTCGGCCGACGGGGTTCCCGTGCCCGCCGACGGCGTGACGGTCGGCGAGGTCTCGGCCCGGGGTCCGACCGTGACGCCGGGCTATTGGAAGAATCCCGAAGCGACCCGGGCCGCGTTTCGCAACGGCTGGTTCCACACCGGAGATCTCGCCCGCGTGCATCCCGACGGCCGCATCGATCTCGCCGATCGCACGGGCGACGTCGTCAATACCGGCGGCGAGAAGGTCTTCTCGACCGACGTCGAACGCGCGCTCGCCGACCTCCCGGGCGTACGGGAAATCGCCGTCGTCGGTACCCCCGACGCGCATTGGGGGCAGGTGGTGACGGCGGTGGTCGTCCCGGAGGGCGCGGGCGTCGATCTGGACGCGGTCCGCGCACACGCCCGCACGCGGCTCGCCGACTTCAAGGTTCCGCGGCGACTCGTGTTGCTCGACGCGCTGCCGCGCACGGCGTCGGGAAAGATCTCGAAGCGCGACGTGCGCGCGGCGGCGATCGAGTGGTTGGCCTCGAATCGATGACGGGACCCTCGTCCGAGGATCGAGGACCGGTGTCCGGATTCAGGTCCCGTCGCGCGATCGAAGCCGGGATCGGCGCGGGTCGCGTGGTAGAACGCCCGCGTTCGTCGCCGCGGCGCAGCCCGTCGCGGATCGTCCCCTCTTTCAATTCCTCCCCGGGAGCGCGTCGTGAAGGTCCTCGTCGTCGGCGGTGGCGGTCGTGAGCACGCGCTTTGTCTGGCGCTCAAGAAGTGCGCGTCGGTCGCGCGACTGTTCTGCGCCCCGGGCAGCGACGGGATCGCGGGTGCGGCCGAGTGCCTGCCCGATCTTCTGACGACGCACGTCGAGGGCATCGTCGCGTTCGCCAAGACGATGGAGATCGACCTCGTCGTCGTGGG
>JANNRO010000645.1:0-4619 GCA_031401505.1 Planctomycetia bacterium | reverse complement strand
GCTCGCCAAGCCGGTCCAGGGGTCCAATGAAATCCGCCAGGTCGGCACCATCTCGGCCAACAACGATCCGGCCGTGGGCAAGCTGCTCGGCGAAGCGATGGACAAGGTCGGCAAGGACGGCGTGATCACGGTCGAGGAGGGCAAGACCCTCGAGACGACCGTCGAGGTCATCCAGGGCATGCAGTTCGACCGCGGCTATCTCTCGCCGCACTTCGTGACCAACCCGGAGCGGATGGAGTGCGTGCTCGAGAAGCCGTACATCCTCATCTGGGAAGACAAGATCTCCGCCGCGAGCAAGCTCGTCCCCCTGCTCGAGCGCATCTCGAAGACGGGTCGCCCGCTCCTCGTGATCGCCGAAGACGTCGATGGCGACGCGCTCGCGACGCTCGTCCTCAACAAACTGCGCGGCATCATCTCGGGCTGCGCGGTCAAGGCGCCGGGCTACGGCGACCGCCGCAAGGCCATGCTCGAAGACATCGCGTGCCTGACGAAGGCGAAGCCGCTCTTCAAGGATCTCGGCATCGACCTCGAGAAGGTCAAACTCGAGGACCTCGGCACCGCGCGTCGCGTCACGATCGACGGCGAGAACACGATCGTCGTCGAGGGCGCCGGCGCGGCGGCCGACGTCAGCGGGCGCATGAAGCAGATCCGCAAGGAGATGGAGTCCTCCGACAGCGATTACGACAAGGAGAAGCTCCAGGAACGCCTCGCGAAGCTGTCCGGCGGCGTGGCCCAGATCGAAGTCGGTGCCGCGACCGAGACCGAAATGAAGGAGAAGAAGGCCCGCGTCGAGGATGCGCTCCACGCGACGCGCGCGGCGGTCGAGGAGGGCATCCTCCCCGGCGGCGGCGTGGCGCTCGTGCGCGCCGAGTCGGCGCTCGACAATCTGAAGGCCGACGGGGCGTCCGCGACCGGCGACTGGTCGCTCGGCGTCCAGGTGCTGCGCAACTCGCTCTCCGTGCCGCTGCGCACGATCGCCGACAACGCGGGCTACGAGGGGCACGTCGTCCTTCGCAAGGTCCAGGCCGGCAAGGGCTCGTTCGGCTTCGACGCGTTGAACGGCACCTACGGCGACCTCTCGGCGCTCGGCATCATCGATCCGACGAAGGTGACGCGCTCGGCGCTCCAGAACGCGGTCAGCGTCGCGACCCTCCTCATCACCACCGACGCGTTGATCGCCGACGCGCCGCAGGGCGACGAGACCACCGAAAGCTCGCATGCCGGCAGCGTCGGCGACGACGACATGGACTACTAGTCGCGCGTACGAACCGTTCGATTCGCGGACGGGACCCCGGTCCGACTCCGCCGCGTCTGACTTCGATTTCGCATCCCCTTCTTTTTCGCTGACTCTCGAAAGGTTCCTCCCATGGCCATCAAGCCTCTCGACGACCGCATCGTCGTCAAAGCCATCGACGCCGAGGAGAAGTCCTCCGGCGGCATCCTCCTTCCCGACACGGCGAAGGAGAAGCCCCAGAAGGCGAAGGTCCTCGCGATCGGCGCCGGCCGCGTGACCGACGAAGGCAAGCGCCTGCCGCTCGACGTCAAAGTCGGCGACATCGTCCTCCACGGCAAGTACGCCGGCACCGACATCAAGTGGAACGGCGACGAGCTGAAGATCCTGCGCGAGAACGAGGTTCTCGGAATCATCGAGTAGCTCGCAGTTCCCCTCCGCGCGGCGCCCGTTGGCGGCGCCGCTCCCGTCCGCCTCCGCCTTTGAAGTTCGGCTCCCGCCGATCTTCAGAAAGATCAAGCCCATGTCGAAGCAGTACCTCTACGACGTCGACGCCCGGACCCGCATCGCGGCCGGCGCCAAGAAACTCGCGGACGCGGTCCGCGTCACGCTCGGACCGGCGGGTCGCAACGTCATCATCCAGAAGTCGTACGGCGGCCCGACGGTCACGCGCGACGGCGTCACGGTCGCCAAGGAGGTCGAGCTCTCCGATCCCTTCGAGAACATGGGCGCGAAGCTCGTGACCGAGGCGTCGCAGAAGACCAACGACGTGGCGGGTGACGGCACGACGACCGCGACGGTGCTGGCCGAGGCGATCTACCGCGAGGGGCTGAAGGCCATCGCGTCGGGCGCCAATCCGACGCTCGTCAAGCGCGGCATCGACAAGGCCGTCGCGGCCGTCGTCGAGACGCTCGCGGGGCTCGCGAAGAAGCTCGAGAACCGCAAGCAGACCGAGGCGGTCGCCCGCATCTCGGCCAACCATGACGTCGAAATCGGGAAGTTGCTCGCCGAGGCCGTCGAGAAGGTCGGCAAGGACGGCGTCATCACGGTCGAAGAAGGCAAGACGACGGCCACGATCCTCGACTACGTCGGCGGGCTCCAGTTCGACAAGGGCTATCTCTCGCCCTACTTCATCACCGACGTGAAGGATCTGACGGCCGTCCTCGAAGACGCGCTGATCCTCGTCCACGAGAAGAAGATCTCGAACCTGCGCGAGTTCATCCCGCTCCTCGAGAAGGTGGCGCACTCGGGCAAGCAGCTGCTCGTGATCGCGGAAGAGGTCGAGGGCGAGGCGCTCGCGGCGCTCGTCGTCAACCGCCTGCGCGGCGTGCTGAAGGTCTGCGCGGTCAAGGCGCCGGGCTTCGGCGACCGCCGAAAGGCCATGCTCGAAGACATCGCGACGCTGACCGGCGGGACGTTCATCAGCGAGGATCTCGGCGTCAAGCTCGAGAACCTGACGCTCGAGCAGCTCGGGCGCGCGAAGAAGATCACGATCACGAAGGACGCGACGACGATCATCGAGGGCGCCGGCGCCAAGAAGGACGTCGAGGCCCGCGTGGTCCAGATCCGCGCGCAAATCGAGAAGTCGACCAGCGACTACGACAAGGAAAAGCTCCAGGAGCGTCTCGCCAAGATCCAGGGCGGCGTCGCGGTGATCAAGGTCGGCGGCACGACCGAGACCGAGTTGAAGGAAAAGAAGTACCGCGTCGACGACGCGCTCCACGCGACGCGCGCGGCGGTCGAGGAGGGCATCGTCCCCGGCGGCGGCGTGGCGCTCGTGCGCTGCATCCCGACCGTCGAGGCCTTGCGGTTGTCGGGCGACGAGCGCGCGGGCGCCGACATCGTCCGTCGGGCGCTCGAGGAGCCGCTGCGCCAGATCGTGCGCAACACGGGCGTCGAGGGCAGCGTCGTGCTCGACGACGTCCGCGCGGCCCAGGGCGACCGGGGCTTCGACGCCAAGGAAGGCAAGATGGTCTCGATGTACGACGCGGGCATCATCGACCCCGTCAAGGTCGTGCGCTGCGCGCTCCAGAACGCGGCTTCGATCGCGGGCCTGATGCTCACGACCGAGACGCTCATCACGGACTTGAAGGACGAGAAGCGGCCCGCGGCGGGCGCGTCCACGTAGTCCCTCGACGCTCGTTCCGACGGCATGACGCCCGCCGCGAGTCGATGCTCGCGGCGGGCGCTTTCATCGAACCATTCCCTCCGATCGAACACCGCGTACGATGCCCCGCCCCATGGCCGAGAAGCGCGACTACTACGAAGTGCTGGGTGTCCCGAAGTCCGCGACGGCGGAAGACATCAAGACCGCCTATCGCAAGCTGGCGATGAAGTTCCACCCGGACAAGAACCCGGGAGACAAAGCCGCCGAAGAGAAGTTCAAGGAGGCCGCGCAGGCCTACGAGGTTCTCTCCGACGCCGAAAAGCGCGCGGCCTATGACCGGCACGGTCACGCCGCCGTCGAGGGCGGCGGCGGATTCCGATCCAACGAAGACATCTTCGGCGCGTTCCGCGACATCTTCGGTGGCGATCTCTTCGGCTCGCTGTTCGGCGGTCGGGGCGGCGGCGGTGGCGCTGGCGGCGGCCGCGCGGCTCGCGGGGCCGACCTCGCCGTCTCGGTCGAGTTGACGTTTCAGGAAATGGCGGAAGGCGTCACGAAGGTCCTGTCCGTGCGTCGCCGTGAGGCGTGCGCGACGTGCCACGGGAGCGGATCGAAGGACGGGAAGGCGCCGGTGCCGTGCAAGACGTGCGCGGGTCGCGGCGTCGTCGGGCGGCGCATGGGCTTCGTCGTCCTCCAGCAGGACTGCGAAACCTGCCGCGGTCAGGGTTCGACCATCGCCTCCCCCTGCTCCGATTGCGCCGGCGAGGGCGTGCGCGGCGTCAAGTCCGAAGTGCGCGTCCAGATCCCCGCCGGTGTCGACGACGGGATGGTCGTGCGTGCGCGGGGCGAGGGCGAAGCGGCGCCGCGCTCGGGCGCGCGCGGCGACCTCGACGTCGAGATTCGCGTCCAGACCCACCCGATCTTCGAGCGCGAGGGCTCCGATCTCGTCGTGAAGGTGCCCGTGCCGGTCTCGACGGCGGCGCTCGG
Source organism: Planctomycetia bacterium (assembly GCA_031401505.1). Taxonomy (GTDB): domain Bacteria; phylum Planctomycetota; class PLA2; order PLA2; family JAEUHO01; genus JANNRO01. The sequence continues at coordinate 297 of JANNRO010000645.1, read as the reverse complement.
CGGCGAGCTCGAGGTGCCGTCGCTCGGTGGAGTCAATACGATCAAGATCGCCGCGGGCACGACGCACGGAAAGCGCATCCGCGTCCGCGGCGAGGGCCTGCCCTATCCGCAGCGATCGGGGCGCGGCGACCTCTACGTCGTCGTTCTGGTCGACTTTCCCGAAAGCCCCGGGCGACGCACGCGCGACGCGCTCGAGGCGTTGCGCGCCGCCGAACGCGACGAGATGGGCCCGGCGCGGCGGCAGTTTGCCGACCTCGTCAAGGAACATCGTCGTCTCCTCGAGAAGAAGAAGAAGTA
>JANNRO010000644.1:0-3978 GCA_031401505.1 Planctomycetia bacterium | reverse complement strand
CGTGGCATGAAGTTGAAGAGAACGTGCCTGCCTCCGTATCTCCGTATCTCCGAGGACGGGGCGAATCTATCGAACCCCTCCCACCGCGCACGCCGCGTCCCCGATCACCGCGCCGGAGACGGCGCGGTCGGCGCGCTCAGGGGGGCGAGGCACCCCGCCGACATCTCGAACACCTCGTCGGCGAGGAGGGCGACGTCGCGCTCGTCGTGGCTGACGAGCACGGACGCGACGTGGTCGCGCCCGAGGAGTTCGCGCAGCACGGTGGCCAAGTCCACCCGACGGGCGCGGTCGAGCGCCGCGAACGGCTCGTCGAGGAGGAGCAGCTTCGGCCTCGCGAGCAACGCCCGCGCGATCGCGACGCGTTGCGCCTCGCCTCCCGACAGGTGACGCGGACGCCGATCGAGCAACCCGTCCACACCGAGGCGCACCGCCAATTCACGTGCTTGTGCAGCGGTGGAACCCGCAAAGCGGAGGTTCTCGAGCACGCTCCGGTGCGGGAACAGCCGCACGTCCTGCGGCACCCAGCCGACGTGCCGCCGGTGCGCCGGCACGACGGTCCCGGACGCCGTTTTGAGCCAGCACTCGCCCTCGAACGAGATGCGCCCCCGGCATCGGGGCTCGAGCCCCGCGAGCATGCGGAGCAGCGTCGACTTTCCCGCGCCGCTCGGACCGACGACCGCGATACGCCGGGACGAGGTCGCGAGCGACGCGCGCAGCGCCAGTGCACCGACGTCGAGCGCGACGTCGGCATCGAAGACGAGGTCAGTGGCCACGATCGAGTTCCAGCAATCGACGGTGGCGCGCGACGAGCCATTCGTAGGCGAGGATCGCGACGAAGGAAAGGCCGATGCTCACCCCGACGAGCGGCCAGATGCCATCCTCGCCGTTCGGCGCGTCGAACAGCGCGTAGACCGCCATCGAAATCGTTCGCGTCTCGCCCTCGAGGTTGCTGACGAGCATGGTCGTCGCCCCGAACTCGCCCAAGGCGCGCGCAAACGAGAGCACGGCGCCCGCGAAGATGCCGGGGAGCGCGAGAGGCAGCGTGACGCGCACGAACGCGCGCCAGGGTGGCGTCCCCAGCGTCCGCGCGATCTCGTCGTGGCGCCGGTCGACCGCCTCGAAGGCGCCGCGCGCGACGACGACGAAGAGGGGGAATCCGACGACGACGGCGGCCACGACCGCGCCGGCGAACGAATGCGGAATCGAGACGCCATGCTCCGCGAGCCACGAGCCGACCGGCCCCCGACGGCCGAAGAACTTCAAGAGGAGGAAGCCCGTGACGACCGGCGGGAGCACCAGCGGCGCATACACGATCGTGGTGACGATCGACTTTCCGCGAAAGCGCGTGCGCGCGAGCACCCAGCCGAAGGCGATCGCGAACGGCGCGGACACGATCGTGGCCCAGAAGGCGACCTCGATCGAGAGACGCACGACGTCGGTGGTGGAGGCGAGCGGAGTCACGGCGCCGCCGGCAGGAATCCGTGCTTGCCGAAGATGGCGAGTGCTTGGACGCTTCGACAGAACGCGAGAAATCGATCCGCGTCGGCCCGCCGAGCCGAGCCGCGGACGACCGCCGCCGGATAGACGATCGGCACGTGGCTGCCAGCCGAAAACTCGAACGCGACCTTCACCCTCCGATCGGCGATCGCGTCGGTCCGGTAGACGATCCCACCGTCCACCTCGTCGAGCGCGACCCATTTGAGCGCGAGGCGCACGTCGACCGCGGGAACGACGCGCGGCGCGACGGCGGCCCAGACGTTCGCCTTCTCGAGCGCGGCCCTCGCGTACGTACCCGCCGGGACGTTCTCTCCCGCGAGCGCGATTTTTTGGAGGGGGCCCGGCAATTGAGAGGCGGACGTGGGCGGGCGGGCCGATTCGACGGGCACGATGAACACGAGCGTGTTCCGCGCGAGCGTGACCCGGGACCCGGGCTCGGCCCTGCCTGCCGCGACGAGTTTGTCCATCCACGCCTCGTCGGCGCTGACGAGAACGTCGGCGGGAGCCCCTTCGATCACCTGAGGTACGAGTTTGCTGGTGGCTGCGAACGAGAAGCGCACCTCGACGCCACCGTCGGCCTTCCACGCCCCCGCCACCTCGGTCAATACGTCCTTCAGGCTGGCCGCGGCGAACACCGTGAGCGGCTTCGACGCGCCGTCGCGCGCGCCGCAACCCACGAGGAGCGCCGCGAACGCCGTCACAAAGGCGAGCGCGAGTCGTCGGGATCGAGGAGACGGGTACAGCGGGCGCGCCGCGGGCATGGGAACGATGCTCCTCATTGCTACTCAACGTACCTCAAGGTAGTCTCACTCGGACACCGATGCAACCCCGTCGCCGAAGGCCCTCTGCGCCGTCTCCCGCGTCGACCCCCGCGCCGATCGCCGCATCGACTCCGCCCGCGCTCCTCACCACGATCGAGGTCGCGCGCCTGCTTCGCGTGCATCCGAAGCAGATCTACCGGCTCTTCGACCGCGGGCTGCCCCGCCGCCGCGTGGGCAGCGAATGGCGCTTCGAACGCGAGGAGGTGCTGCGCTGGACGACGGACGGGACCCGCGAATCCATGGGGTCCCCTCCGGCGGCAACGGCGCCTCTGCTCGCGTGCAACGGCGACGCAGCCGTCGAACTGTTGCTGCGACGGGTGCGCTCGAGCCCCGGCACGCTTCTCGGCGTCGTCGAGGCCGACCGGGAAACGGGCCTCGCGTTGCTGATGTCAGGCCGCGTGCTCGCGACCGGCTTTCACGGGGACGCATTCCCGTCGCATCTCCCGCAGGCCCATCTCCCGCAGATGCGTCTCGCACGGCTTCATCTGGTTCGTCGTCAGATCGGGCTCGTGGCGAAGCGACGAGCGCGGCCCCATCTCGAAGCCGTCGCCACGTCGCGGCTCGCGAGTCGCCCGCCGACCGCGGGCCTGCGACGGACGCTCGATCGAGCACTGACTCGGGCCGGGGACGACTCGGCCGCGATTCACGCGACGGCTCGCATCTGCGCAACGCATCTCGACGTCGTCAACGCCGTGGCCGCAGGGGAGGCCGACGTCGGCATCGCGACAGGCGCCTGGGCCCGCCGGCTCGGTCTCTCGTTCGTCGAACTCCAGGTCGAAGACTATGGCTTGCTGCTGCGCGCCGAACACCTCGGAAGGCAGGACGTCGTCCGAATGTGCGAAGTGGCGCAGGACGCCGTCTTTCACGGGCAACTCGCCGCTGAAGCGGGATACGACGCAGCGGGGTCGGGCGCCATCCGCCTCGATGCCGCCATTCCACTCCCGCCGACGATGGCTGCGCCGCGCTGATCGTCCTACACGTCCTACAAGGTTTTCTCGGAAGTGTCAGACACTTCCGAGAAAACCTCGGACGGCCCGGGTGTTTACGGCTTCGCGGTCGGTGCAGCAGTCGCGGGCTTCGGCGGTTCGGCGTTCGCGGGCACCGGCGCGGGAGCCGGAGCCGACTCCTTCGACGGCTCGACCGCTGCGGGCGTCGGATCTTTCTTTGCGCCGCCGCAGTTGCCGCAGCAGGGCTTGCCGTCGGCGCGCACGCCCGTGCCCTTGCAGCAGCCGTCGTCCTTCTCGGACCCCGCATCGGCGAGCTCCTTCGCCGCGGCGGCCGCCTTCGCCTTGCACGCGCACCCGGCCTTCGCCGTGCGTGCCTTCACGGCCTGGAAGTACGCGACGAATCGATCGGCCGTCCATCCGTCGGCCACGAGCGCATCGCGCATCGCGGCCAGCGGCACATCCTTGCCACCGTCGAACCACTGACGCCACGCACGCTCGGCATCGGGCGTCGTCGGCGTCGCGCCCGCCGTCGCCGGATTCGCCTCCGCCGCGAGCCACGCGAAAATCGTCTGGACGGGCGTGGCCGTCTTCGTCACGCGGGCGGCCGGTGCCGGTGTCGCCGGAGCCGGCTGGCCGGGCGTTGGTTGCACCGGGGAGACGGGAGAGACCGGCGATACCGGCTCCGTCGGCGACGTGTCACCGGCAAAAGCGAC
>JANNRO010000643.1:0-2017 GCA_031401505.1 Planctomycetia bacterium | reverse complement strand
GGAGATCTGGGCCTACGGCGAGACGGGCTTCCACAGCCTCGCGGCGGCGCGGATCAAGAAGGAGCGATATCCCCGCGAGGCGCTCGCGACCGCCCTGCGCATCCTCGGCGAGGGACAACTGTCGCTCACGAAGGTGCTGGTCGTCACCGACTCGGACGTCCTCCTGCGCGACGGGAAGGCGATGCTCGAGCACGTGCTCGCGCGCATCGACTGGCGACAGGATCTGATCGTGCTGGGCGAAACGGCGCAGGACACGCTCGACTACACCGGGCCCCGCGTCAACCGAGGCAGCAAGGCGATCCTTCTCGCGACGGGCGACGCGCGGGTTTCGCTTCCAACGACCTACGCGGGCTCGGCGCCTGCGGGCACGTCGAAAGCGGTCCCCTTCTGCCGCGGCTGCCTCGTCGTCGAAGGGCGCCCCTACGAGAGCGACCGCGACGCCGCCGATCGAGTCGCACGCCACGAGGACCTCGCGTCGTGGCCGCTCGTCGTGTTGGTCGACGACGTCGGCGAGGCGACGCGCTCGACCGAGCTCTTCCTCTGGACGACGTTCACTCGCATGGAGCCGGCGGCCGATCTCCACGCCCGCGAGCGAGCGACGGCACGGTTCCACACGGGCCTCGTCGCGCCTGTCGTCATCGACGCGCGGATGAAGCCGGGCTACCCCGAGGTGATGGAGGTCGATGCCGCGACGAAGGCGCTCGTCGATCGTCGCTGGCCCGAGTACGGCATCCCCGGCTGACGAGCCGAGCCTTACTCGCCCTTCGGATCGTGAGGCGGGACGTACGGCACCAGCGCGGCGAGCAGTTGACACGCGGTAGCGAACGTGCGCCCGTGCGCCAGCGCATGGGCGCCGACCGGGTCCCACGAGCCCATGAGCGGTCCGTCGCGACGCTGGCGGCGCCGCTCGGGATCGAGCACCTGCTCGCGCCACTCGCCGAACCCCTCCGTGCGGCCGAAGCGATACGCCGTTCCGAGCAGCAACGCCACCTCTTCCCCGCCCGCGATCAATGACCGATCCGGCGCGGTCGAGCCGTCGGTGAAGGAGGGGCGCTCGTTCGGCATGCCGAGGAGCAGCGCCCGGGCGAATCGTCCGCCCGGTCCGACCCCCTCGCCCGATCCGAACTCGACGGCACGCGCGCCCGCCCGCGTCAGATCCAATGCAGCGGTCAACTGGGCGGCCGACTCCCCGGTGTCGCGGATCGCGACGATTTCGTGAATGGCGGCCACCATCCACGCGTTCACGAGCCAGTCGTCGTCCTTCGAGCCGCTTGCGGCGGACCACATCCCCGCATCGCTGCGCCGGTCGAACGAGAAGGTGAGTGCGCGATCGAGCGAGGCGCGTACGTCGGAGGTCCACGCCGCGCGCCCAAGTCGCGACAGACTCGCCGCGACGGCCCAGGTCGCGAGCGCATGCGACTGAAGATCCTGCCCGTCCCCGAATGCGCCCGAAGGCACCTGAGCCCCCATGAGCGCGGTGACACCGAGCCTCAGGCCGGCGGTCACGCGCCCCTGCTCGTCGTGGAAAGCCTGGGCGTCGGCGAGTGCCAGCACGGCGAGTGCGGTCGGACGGATGTCGGCTGCGACCTCGAGGTGGGCGTTCGTCGCGGCGCTCGCGATCGGCTCGGGCCGGAACCAGCCGTCGGCACGCTGCACGCTCAGGAGATAGCCCGCCGCGTCGATGACGAGTCGTCGGAGCGAATCGGCGACGACGGGCGACGTCGGAATCGTGACCTCGGGCGGCGATGCGCGACGTCGCCCCATGCCCGGCTCCCGGCGTGCCGGAGACGGGCTCAGCGTGCCCGCGAGCCGCTCGAGGAGCACCATCCCGTCCTTGTGGATCCCCTCGACGGCATGCAGCGCGGCGACCGCCTCATCATGGCGCCCTTGTCGGTCGAGAATCGCGGCCTCCTCGAGTTTGGCCCGCATCCGCAGATTCGCCGACTCCTGCGCCGCCGCGACGGCGCGCGCGCGGTCGGCCGTTTCCGTCGGCTCGCCGGCGGCGAGCCGACGCGAG
>JANNRO010000642.1:0-1853 GCA_031401505.1 Planctomycetia bacterium | reverse complement strand
ATCGCCAATTCGAACGGGCCCACCTTCAAGTCGTTGCCCCGCGTCGCGAACGCGCGCAACGTGGGCGTCACGTGGCTCGACGTCGAGATTCCGAAGATCCCCGCCGAAGTCGATACGTGGCTCGCCCGCGCCGTCGCCGATGAGGCCGCGTCGGGCGGATCAACGCCGGGTGGGACTTGACGTCAGAAGACGACGAGTTGATCGAGATCCCGCGGCCGAAGTTCCCCTACCCGGGGCTTCGGCCGTTCGAGGAAGACGAGTGGCCGCTCTTCTTCGGCCGCGAAGCCGCGTCGGCCGAAGTCGCCGAGCGACTCTTGAAGCAACGACTCGTGCTCGTTCACGGCTCGTCGGGCTGCGGCAAGTCGTCGCTCGTCCGCGCGGGCGTCCTGCCGCGACTCGCCCAGATCCACGAGGGCCTGGGTGACGGGAACGACTGGAAGCGCTGCGCGATGCGGCCCGGGGACGCGCCGCTTCGAAACCTGGCGCACGCGCTCTCGGCCATCCTGGGCAAGCCCGATCCCGAACGCACGCTCTCGATCCGACGCGCGCTCGACCAGGGGCGCCAGGGGTTGGGCGACCTCTGCAAGATTCTCGGCTGCAGCCCGACGTCGACCGTCTGCATCGTCGTCGACCAGTTCGAAGAGATCTTCCGATACGCGCGCGGCGGCGGATGGGACGAGGTCGGCGTGCTGGCCGACCTGCTGATCGGAATCGAGAAGGAACGGCGACCCGGGCTCATGGTGCTCGTCACCATGCGGTCGGACTTCCTCGGCGATTGCGCGCGCATCACTGGCCTCGCCGAGACGTTCAATCGCACCCAGTACCTGCTCCCGAGGATGAGCCGCGGCGACCTGCTCCGCGCGATCCAGGAACCGGCGTTGATGTACGACGGCCGGGTCACCCGTGACCTCGCCGAACGACTGATCACCGACGCCAACGTGGCGGAAGACGAACTGCCGCTCGTTCAGCACGTGCTCCTGCGCCTGTGGACGGACGCGCCGGAAGTCGTGCGCGGCGAGCGCCGCGAGAAGATTCTCGAGTTGGGGCAGTATTCGAAGGGCGGGGACCTCTCCCGCCACCTGACGGCCCACGCGGAGTCCGTCGGCTTTCCGCCCGGCGCCGCTCCCGATCGAGAGCCGATCGTCCGCAAGCTCTTCCAGGCGTTGACCGATGTGAACGCCGAGAAGCAGGCGATTCGACGCCCGATCCGCTACGCCGATCTGCGCCGCGTGCTCGCCGTCGAAGACGCCCCGCTGCGCGCCGTCATCGACGACTTCCGCGCCGACGGCGTCTCGTTCCTGACGCCGTACGAGGGCGCGCCGGTCGACACCGGCACGATGATCGACATCAGTCACGAGGCGTTGGCGCGCCGGTGGACCCGGATCGCCGACCCCGAGACCGGCTGGCTCGAGCTTGAGTTCCGCGACGGGCAGCGGTGGCGGTCGATCCTCGTCCAGTCGGCGGCGTTTCGTCGCAACCAGCGCGCGCTGCTGAGCGAAGCGGTCGCGACCGAAACCGACGCGTGGTGCAAGGACAAGAACGAGGCGTGGGCCGAGCGCTACGGCGGTGACTGGGCCGGTGTTCAGGCGCTCGTCGCGGCGTCGGTCGCGCGTGCGAAGGTTTCGCGGCTCTTGAGGCGCGGGGCCATCGCCGTCATCGCGCTCCTGGCGCTGGCCTCGGGCTGGCTCGCCGTCTCCGAGATGAAGGCCCGCCACGTGGCCGATGAGCAGGCGAACTGGGCGATGGTCGCGAAGCAACTGGCGGAAGACTCCCGTGTGCAGGCCGATGCAGCCGCGGACACGGCCAAGAAAGCCAAAGTGCTGGCCGACACGATGCGCGAAGCCGCGCTCGAG
>JANNRO010000641.1:0-7216 GCA_031401505.1 Planctomycetia bacterium | reverse complement strand
TGTGCTACGCGACGCTCGCCTTCGTGACCGACTACGACGCGTGGCGACGTGAGGAGCGCGGCGTCGAGGCGCCCGACATCCTGCGCCTGATTCGCGAGATGGCGGGCGCCGCCGCGCGCGCGGTCGCGGCCGCCGTCGCCTGCGCACCCGCGGGCGACTGCGGTTGCCGGCACGCGCTGCAAAGCGGCCTGGTCACCCACGTGCACGCGATTCCCGAGTCGGCGCGCGTACGCCTCGCCGCGATCCTCGAGCCGTATCTCAAGTGACGGAAGGGCTCACGTGACGCCAGGGCCCTCGTCGCCGCCCGGGGCACCCCGTCCGAACCGAATCGTCGTGCTCTCGAAGGCACCGATTCGCGGATTCGTCAAGTCGCGCCTCGCCGCCGTCATCGGTCCCGACGCGTCGCTCGCCGTTCACCGCCGCCTCACCTCGCACGTGCTGGCCGAAATCGAAATGGCCGTCGATCTCGCGACGTCGAAGGGAGGGATCGACGCCGAAATCCGCGTGACGCCCGACGAAGAAGCCCCCGGCGCGCGGACGTGGGTCCCGCCGTCGATTCGCGTCCGCCCGCAGGGACCGGGCGACCTGGGCGACCGCATGCGTCGCGCGTTCGACGAGGGCTTCGCCGAGGGAGCCGCGCTCATCGTCGTCGTGGGCACCGACTGCCCGGGCTTCACGCGCCGCCACCCGGCCGAAGCCTTCGCCGCGCTCGCGCACGCCGACGTCGTGCTCGGACCCGCGACCGACGGCGGGTTCTGGTTGCTCGGCGCCCGTGCCCCGACGCCCGAACTCTTCCACGACGTGCCGTGGTCGACGAGCGCCGTGCTCGAGTCGACGAAGCGCCTCGCCCGCGCCGCCGGCTTGACCGTGACGCTGCTCGAGACACTGTCCGACATCGACACCGTCGACGACCTCGACCGCCTGCGCCGCGACCCGCGCGGTCACGACCTGCGGCTGTAACGCTCCGCGAGCTCGGCGGGGTCGGCGCCGTTGGCGTGCGCCGCGCGAAGTCGCCACATGCGGACGATCGTGCGCCACGTGCCGCCCTCGATCCAGCGCCGCGCGCTGGTGGTCACGCGATCCCGTACCGCGACGACACGTCCCTGCCTGCGCAAGCGGGCCGTCAGTCGAACGTCTTCGAACAGCGGGATCGGCTCGAATCCGCCGATCCGCTCGAACACGCGGCGCCGCACGAAGATCGCCTGATCGCCGGTATGGATGCCGGTATGCCGCGAGCGCCAATTGATCATGCCCTCGACGGTCCGGAGCAGCAGTCCTCCCCGATCGAGCCGGACGTCGAACCGCCCCCCCACCACCCCCGGATCGACGAGCGCCCGGCGAATTCGCGCAGCCGCGGTGGTCGGCAGTTTCGAGTCCGCGTGGAGGAACAGCAACACTTCTCCCGTCGACCTCGCCGCCCCCTCATTCTGCTGCGGCCCCCTCCCCCGCAGGTTTTTCTCAAAAGTGTCAGACACTTCCGAGAAAAACCTGACCACGTTCGCGCCGGCCGCCTCCGCCTCGGCGACCGTCCGATCGTCGCTGCCGCCGTCGGCGACGATCACTTCGTCGGCGCCGCCCGCCCACGCCGATCGGACCGCCGCCCCGACGTTGCCTTCCTCCCGCCACGTCGGAATGACGACCGAGAGGAACGGCATGGAAGGCGAGTCGTTCACGTGGCCCCCGTACGCCGCCTGCCGATCTCGCCCTCCCGAAAGTGTCTGACACTCTTCGGAGAGTGAGATTCGACTACTTCGAGAGGTCGATCTCGACGCCCTTCAGTCCGCCCTCGGGCACGTCGAGTACACCGACGTCGGTGAGAGTTCCGTTCGGGCCCGACGGCACGAGAATGCGGTACGACCCGATCGGGATCGCATCATCCTTGAATGCCCCGTCCTCGTCGTAGCCGACGTACTCCGATGGCACGTCATCCGCTTCCGACTTCAGCGCGAAGTACCTCGACGGACCAAGGGAACCGACGCGAACACGGCCGACGATCCCGGCGCGAACCGCAACGGTGATGCTCCGTTCGATGCGTTCGCCTGCAACAACCGAGAATTCCGTGGCGCCCGACAGCGCACGAATTCGCTCGAAGAGCATCGACCGATCGGTTCGCGCTTCGTTTCGAAGCGATTGCATCTGCCCTTGGCGATACTCGATCACGACCCAGCGTCCGGGCCGGATTTCCGTCCGGTCGCTGACGCCGTTCGGGCCGGATAGGCCGTACGAAGTCGCCCCGGCGGAATCACAAAAGAAGACGGCAACCCCCGCGATCGGCTTTCCAGCGGCGCTCCGGGTGTGGAGCGAGACGGCGCCGGCACCCTCGAGCCGCAGTTCGACGCCATCGACGGACTTCACCGACACGTCGAGAGCCCGGACGCTCGGGAGGTAGCCCTTTGCGCGGACACCCAGATCGTAGGAACGCGGCGTCAACGGCGACGTGGTGAAGGCACCTCGCTCGTCGGTTCTGGTCTCTTCGGCCATCTCGCCGACGAAGTTCGCTTTATCCTCCGCGGTCAGTACGTAGCCGCCGAAGTTGAACTCGTCGAAATTCAGGATGACGATCGTCGCGTCGGCGATCGGCTTTCCGGTGGAGTCAATAACGAGCCCCGAGATGCGATTTCCGTCCGGCAGCGCGACGTCGCCCGCCTTTGCCTCCGCGCCCGCGATCACCTCGACCGGGGGCGAGTCGGTCGGCGGATACCCCTCGGCCTCGACATGAAGCGTGTAGTTCCCCGACTTCAACCGATCGAACCGGAATGTGCCCTCCGGTGACTGGAACCCGGCCCCGCCGAGCACCTTGTCGAACTTCTCGCCGACCATCCTCTGCATCCAGTCCTGTGCGTCCGCGAACACCGGCGTCAGTTTGAACTGCGGAATCGGCCGGCCCGTCGACTTCGACACGACGCGGCCCGAGAGCGCGCCCGCGAGCGCGACGCTGAGGCGCACGTTCTCGTCCCCGGGCTTCTTGCCCGGAGCCAACTGGACCGACATTCCCGGGATGAACGCTCCGACGAAATAGACACCGTCGAGCAGCCCCACCAGCCGAAACGAACCGTCCGCTCCCGACTCCCCCGTGAACGAGGCGGCGTTCCTCATCGTCTTGGCGAACACGCGCGCGCCCTCGATCGGCTTCCCGTCGGCCCACTCGACGCGACCGGCGATCGCGAGCGCACCGCCCAGCGTCCAATCGATGCCGGGCGTCACGGTTCCCGCAACGACGGCGACCGACGCCTTGACGTCGGCTGCACCCGAGGGCGCCTTGACGACCAGCGATTTGTCTCCGGGTTCGAGCCCCTCCGCCTTCCACGCGCCATCGGCGTCGGTCTTGGCCCACGCCTCGACCCACGGAAGCGTGTCGGGATCGGCCATCACGGCGTCGAAGTCGTTCGCGATCTTCCAGACGATCGCGATCCGGGCGTCGGCAAGGCCCTTCCCATCGCCACCGACGACACGCCCCGAGAGCCCGCCCGACGGCCCGAGGATGACGTCACCGACGTCGAGCACCTCGCGAGCGGACAACGTCACGTCGCGCTTCGTGGCGTACGGTCCCGCGCCCTTGCGGACGCGAAGCGCGTAGTCGGAGGAGGGGAGCACTTGAGACAGCGAGAATCGGCCCTCCTTGTCGGTCATGACGGTCAAGCGGTCGAAGCGCCCGACGGAACTCGCTTTCAGGTAGTGAAACAGCGCCTCGGGCATCAGCAGTTCGACCGTCGCGCCCGCGACCGGGCGCTTCGCCTCCCCCTCCACGACCCGCCCGCGAATCGAACCGCCGACCTTGCCGATTGCGGTTCCAGTCGCCTCGGATGGCAGGACCGTCTCGACAGGCGCATCCGCCGCCGATTCTCCGGGCTTCGCCGTCTTCGCTCGCCCGCCACTTGCGGCCAATTCGCGCCCGGGACCCGCGTCCGACCCCGCCAGGTCGTCCGGACGATCGGCATCGAGGCCGGTCGTCGCGACCGGCGACAGCCAGGGAATCCGAACGACGCCCGTCGCGCCGAGCACCGCCACGCCGAGCAACACCACGGCCAGCAATCCGAGACCTGTTCGAGCCCCCCGGTTCATCGCATGCCCTCCGGGGTCATCGCCGAGCCGACCCGCGCCTCTTCGACGCAGCCGGGGCGCCGTAGGTTTCGAACTTCCGGAGAACCTCCGCCATCTGCTCGTCCGAAAGGACGACCGGCTCCCCGATCGAAAGCGCACCCAGGAACTGGTCGGCGAGATTCTCGATCTCTCCGGCCAGCGCCAGCGCCGACGCGAGATCCTTTCCCACCGCAATCTGCCCGTGGTTCGCCAGCAAACACGCCCGTCGCCCTTCGAGCGCCGCAACCGCCGCCGTCGCCAGCGCCTCGGTCCCGAACGTCGAGTACGGCGCACATCGAACGTCGGTCCCACCCGCGACCGCGACCATGTAGTGGAACGCCGGAATCCCGCGTCGATGGCACGACACCGCCGTCGCCGCCTTCGAGTGACAATGGACGACCGCGTTCACCTCCGCGCGGGCCGCGTAGATCGCGGCATGAAATCTCCACTCGGTGGACGGCTCGCGTCGCCCGGTCGCCCGCCCGTCGAGCGTCATCGCGACGACGTCGGCGGGAGTCATTTGGCCGTACGGAAACCCCGAAGGCGTCACCAGAAACCCGTCGCCCATTCGGGCGCTGACGTTCCCCGATGTCCCGTGTGTCAACGAGCTCACGCCGAGGGCTCGAGCGGTCGTGACGATCTGTCGGCGAAGAAGGGCCGCGGTGGGCGTCATGACGGCGGCCCCACGAACACGGCCGCAATCGCCTGCTCGTTCGCATCGATCACGCCGAATTCGGTGACGAGCTTCGTCACGAGCCGCGCGGGCGTCACGTCGAACGCGGGATTCGACGCCGACACTCCGTCGGGAACGACCTGCACCTCGACGACGACGCCCTCTTCATTGCGACCCCACACGTGCGTCACCTCCCGCTCGGCGCGCCGCTCGATCGGGATGTCGAGCATCCCGTCCCGGATGGCGAGGTCGATCGTGGACAACGGGCAGGCCACGTAGAACGGCACCCGGGCGTCCATCGCCGCGAGCGCCTTCAAGTAGGTCCCGATCTTGTTCGCCACGTCGCCGTTGGCCGCAACGCGATCGGCGCCGACGAGGACGAGGTCGATGTCCCCCATCTGGAGGAGATGCCCCGACGCGTTGTCGGCGACGACGACGCACGGCACGCCCGCCTCGCGCAGTTCGAACGCCGTGAGGCTCGCCCCCTGGTTGCGCGGTCGCGTCTCGTCCACGACGACTTCGACCGGAACTCCGGCCGCGACCGCCGCGTAGACGGGCGCGAGCGCCGTTCCTCCGTCGACCGTCGCGAGCGCGCCCGCGTTGCAGTGGGTCAATACGCGCACCGGACGTTCTCCCCCGGTCCGCCCGAGCGCGGCGCGGAGCAGCGGCAACCCGTGCACGCCGATCGCGCGATTGATGGCGACGTCGGCGTCGGCGATCGTCTTCGCCTCGCGCAGCGCCTCGACCGCGCGAAGATGCAACGGCAACGGCGCAATGACGCGCACCATGCGCCGGACGGCCCACGCCAGATTGACGGCGGTCGGGCGGGCCGCGACGAGCGCGGTCGCTGCCGCCGTGAGTGCCGGGTCGGTCGGATTCTGACGCATCGCGAGCCACATCCCGAACGCCGCCGTCGCCCCGATCAGCGGAGCCCCCCGCACGATCATCGTGCCGATCGCGTCGACGACGTCTTCGAGTCGCTCGAGCCGCTCCCAGACGATCTCGAAGGGCAGCCGAGTCTGGTCGAGCACGTCGATGGCACGGCCGTCGGCCGCGAGGACGATCGTTCGAGTCTCGCGCCCGCCGATCTTCAATGCGCCTCCCGAAGCGGCCACGGTCGGCGTACGGGACCTGCGTCCGACGCCGGTTCTGCGTCAATCGTGCGCGAGTGTACCGCCCCCGGTACGCTCCCCCGATGCTCGAACACGAGGCACAAGCCGTCCTCCTCGTGAAGGCGTTCGAGGAGGCCGACCGCGACGGACTCGTGCTGTCGGTCGCGGATCGACGGGCGGCGGGCGAAGCCGCGCGCGCCGAGACGAGCGAGGCATCCGACGCCGCCTTTCTGCGCGCGAGCCGCCTCCTTTCGATCCTCGAGGCCAAACTCCCCGGCACCGAGGCGCTGCTCCGCGGGACGCGCATCGGCGCGGGCTTCGCCCCGTGGGTGCTGATCGTCGCGTTCGTCGTCGGACTGGCTTCCAACGCGCTCGGCCCCCATCGGCGCATCGACATCTGGCAATGGCCGTTCGTCTTCCTCTTCGCGTGGAACGTCGTCTGGTACGCGATCTTCCTTCTCGGACCGTGGCTCCACCGCACCGAGCGGTCGGACGCGGGCCCCGTCGCGAAATCGGCGGGCGCCGCCGTCGCGCTCGCGGGACGCGGGTCCCGACTGGCGGCCCGTCTCGTCGAGGGCGCGCTCTCGCGCTTCACCTCGCGCTCGCGCAAGCGCGACGCGAAGACCGCCGCCGTCACCGCGAGCGCGGTCGGCGCGTACGCGGCCGAGTGGCGCCGAGCGACCGGCCCGCTGCTCGCGGCGCGCACGCGACTCCTGCTCCACGCGGGGTCGCTCGCGCTCGCGCTCGGCCTCGTCGTCGGGATGTACGCCCGCGGGCTCACCTTCCACTACGAGGCCGGTTGGGAGAGCACGATCCTCGACCGCGAGGCGCTCCAACGCATGGTCGACGCACTGCTCGGCCCGGGCGCGACGTTGCTCGGACGTCGGGTGCCGGACGTGGGGCTGGCGCCTTCATTGCAAGCGGCGGCGCCCTGGCTGCATCTCTACGCGATGGCGACGTTGCTCTACGTTGCGCTCCCACGTTCGCTCTTCCTCCTCCGCGAGAGCGCACGCGTGGCGCGACTCGCGACGCGGGTTCCCGCCGATTTGTCTCCCGCATATGTACGGCGGGCGGGGCTCGGGTCGGCGGGCGAGGGTCGGCGCGTCATCTGGTTCGGATACGGCTATCACGCGGCGCCGCGCGCCGCTGACGCGTTGACGGCGCTGCTCCACGGCGCGTTCGGAACGAAGTGTCTGGTGGAGGGAGTTCCCGCGCTCGAATACGGCGCAGAGGGGGCCGACGTCAGGGCGGCAGCCGGCCAGACGAACGTCGTCCACGTATCGGCGGCGCAGACCCCCCAGACTGCGGTGCATGATCTTTCGGATAGTGTGGTTTCCATTGTCTGCAACAT
>JANNRO010000640.1:0-20720 GCA_031401505.1 Planctomycetia bacterium | reverse complement strand
CCATCACCCGCTCGACCTCGGTCGCGTCCACCGAGTTGTAGTCGAGCCTCGCGGCGGCGGGGATGGCGACGCGCGGGTCCTTCGATTGGATCGCGCGGCGAAGCACCCCCACGGCCGGCGCGCCGGGATGGGGCTCGCCCTCGTCGAGGGGTGCGATCGTCTCCACGTCGCTCGCCGTCGGGAAGGGTCCCTTGGCGCCGATGTCGAGCACGGGAAGCCGACGCTCGTAGGCCACCTGATCGACGCCGTTCAACTCGCCGATCGCCCACCCGATCGCGAAGGTCGCGTAGGCCCGCACGCGGGCCGACGGATCCTCGGTCGCTGCGATCGCTTCGTCGGTCAGTCCGAGGTGCCCGAGTGCGAGCGCCGCATTGGCGACCACGCAGAGCCGCGGGTCATGGAGCGCTCGAACCAGTGACGGAGCCGCCGCGCGCGCCCCGACCCCCATCGGAATCAGACAGCGCGCCGCGGTCTCGCGTACGTTGACGTCCTCGTGCGCGAGCAGCGCCCCGAGGCGCGCGGTCGCGTGCGCACCGGCGGGACCCAACGTCTCGAAGATGAGCCGCCCGTGGTGAAGCGCCCCGTAGTGCCCCGATTCCATCTGCGCGACCGTCGGCACCGCGGCATCCGCGCCGATCCGTTCGAGTGCTTCCCGGGCCTCCTCGGACGTTGCGAGCGCCGAATCCCGAAGGAACGGCGCGATCTCGATTGCGCCCGCTCGCCTGCGTCCGAGAGCGCGGATCGCCAGCCGTACGATCCGGGCATTCGGATCGCGCAGCGCCGCAAGCAGCCGGGGCGTCGCGTTGCCAGTCGCGCGATCGAGCGCGATCACAGCGGCCATGCGAATGTCGCGTTCTGGATCGGCCAACGCCTTGCCGAGTGCGTCCGAGTCCGCCGCACCCTTCCCGAGCGCGAGTACGGCTTCGATCGGCCGGAAGTATGGCTCCAAGTCGAACGACGGCGGAACGACGGGATCGGACTCCGGTCCCTTCGCTGGTTCGGGTTCGGTTGGCGCAGGGCTCGGCTTGGCTTCCTTCGGAGGTGGCGCCGGCTTGGGCGGCTCCGGTGGCTTCGGATCGAGGATCGCGAGCGCCTCGTCCGCCTCTTCCTTCTTCTCCTTCGACTGGGAGGCGTCGAGGAAGGTCCGAATCAACGGCACGAGCGGTGCGCCGACGTCCTTTCCGAGTCGACCAGCCGCCGCGATGGCCTCGAGGTGCACCTCCGCGTCCGATTCGGAAACATTCGCGAGCACGTCGCGAAGCAACGGAACCGCGGCATCACCGAAGCTCGAGAGTGCCCACACGGCCGACGCGCGGGACGGTGAGCCGCCACTTTTCACGACCGCCACGAGTCGGGAAAGCGCCGGCTCGCCTCTTCGCCGCAACCACCAGGCTGCCTCCTGCCGGACGCACCACTCGGGATCGGAGAGCGCGGCCACGAGGGGATCGAGCGAGGGGTCCTTGGCCTTCCCGAGGGCCTCGACGGCGGCGAACCGCACGCCGCGGTCCGGATCACGAAGTCCCGCGTGAACCCTTGCGAGTGCCCGATCGAGGATCGGAGCCTCGTCCGCTGCCGAAGGCCGCACGACGAGCAGGAACCCGACGATGGCAAGCAATCGCGCGCGCATCGGCCCAAGTGTACGGGCCCGGCGAGTCGGGTCAGGGGCCCCTCGCACCGGATTTCGCGATCGCGGGCATTCTTCCTGTATGGACGCCACGCGAACGACCGTGCCGATCGAGACGCTGCTGGCCGAGCGGGACTGGGTCCGCTGGCTCGCCCGCACGCTCGTCGCCGACCCGAATGGGGCCGACGACCTGGAAGCACAGACGTGGCTCGCCGCGGTCGAGCGGCCGCCTGCGAGTGCCGTGTCCGTCCGCGGGTGGCTCGCGACCGTGCTTCGTCGTGCGGCGTCGAAGGGGCGCCGATCGGCGACGCGGAGCGAGCGGCGGGAGCGAACGGCCGCGAGGCCGGAAGGGGAGCGATCGACCGTGGACATCGTCGCCGAAGCCGAACAGCACGACCGCGTCGTCCGCGCCGTGCTGGATCTCGAGGAGCCGTATCGAACGACCGTCCTGCTCCGGTTCTTCGAGAGCCTGCCGCCGCGCGACATCGCCGAGCGGATGAACGTTCCCGTCGAAACCGCGCGCTCGCGTGTCCAGCGGGGTGTCGCTCTGCTGCGCGAGCGGTTCGACCGCGATCATCAGGGCGACCGCAAGGCGTGGATGGCGGCGTTCCTTCCGTTGACGACTCCGCGGCCGTCGGATGCGGGTCCCGTTGCTCCATCGGTGCCCGTCGCCGGGGGCTGGAAGGCAGTTGCCGTGGGTTGCGCGGCCGTCGTCGCCGTCGGCGGTGCCGTGCTTTGGTGGACGCGCTCGACGGGGGAGAGTCAGCTGTCTCCGACGACCATCGCCACTCGCATCGATTCGGCGACGGGGCCCGCGTCCGATTCCGTCTTGGCCGCGTCCGGCCGGACTGACGGAGCAAACGCGCCGACGACAGGACTCAGCGTTTTCGCGGAACGCGCGCCCGTTCCCGCAGGCAATCTCACGGGTCGCGTCCTGCGCGACGGATCGGGCGTCGCCGGGGCGCGTGTCGTCGCGCTTCGTCGAAGCACCCGGCGCGAGGAACCGGACGCGTTCGAGACGACGAGCGAAGGGGACGGTCACTATCACTTCGCCGAGCTTCCGACCGGCGAAGTCATGGTGTTCGCGGACGCTCCCGGACTCACGACGCAGGGTCTCGCCGACGCCAGCTTCGAGGGATTCAATTCCCTCGCGACGTCGATCACGGCCACGGAGACGGCGGTGCTCGACATCGAACTCGTGCCCGGGGCGATCGCGGCCGGCCGCGTTCTCGATCCCGAAGGCAAGCCGCTCGCGCGCGCGACGGTCTCCGCGACCCGCTCCGAACGTACAGGGCGGCCAAGGTTCTTCGATCACGTCCGCGCACTTCCCCCGTGGACGACGACGACGGCCGAGGACGGTGCGTTTCAATTCGACGTCCTGCCCCAGGAGAGGACGTACGACTTCGAGGTGCTGGCGGACGGCTTCGTGCCCGGTCACCGCGAAGCCATCGTCGTGCCGGGTGACGACGCACGTGGGATCGTGATTCGGCTGCCGGCATCCCGCTGGATCGATGTGCAGGTGCTCGATGACGAGTCGAGCGAGCCGCTCGCAGGTGTCGAAGTCCGCGTCGGGAGTCTCAACGGCGAGCGTCTGCACACGCGCGCGCGCGGCGCGGACCTGTGGATCACCTCGCCCGACGGTAGTGCACACGTCGGGCCCACGATCGAGGCCGACGTGTCCGTTCGTGCATCCCTACCGCGACCTTTCGGGTCGCCCGTCGTCGAGGCGTCGTCGCGTGTGGCCGGTGGCGAAACGTCGATCGTGTTGCGGCTCGATCGGTCGCCCGTGCCGACCGAGATCGACCAGATGCGCGCTCTCGCGGTTACGAAGGATCAGCGAGTCCGTGTCTTTGGACCCGACGGTACTCCGGTGCCGACCGCGCGGGCCATCATGTACAAGTGGGGACCGAAAGGGGGTGGTGGACTCACAACAGGGACCGTCTCCGGCGGGCTCGCCAGTTGCGGCTACTCGGAACCGCCTGCCGACTACGTGGACATCTACGACGTGCGGGATGCGGACGGCGTGCCGCTCTCGCTCGGCGCCGCCCATGTCGCGCTCGCGAAAGACCGTCGCGAAGTCTCGGTTCGGCTTGAGCCCGAGCGAACGATCTCGGGACGCGTCGTGGGACCCGATGGCGCCCCGCTCTCGGGGGTCCGCGTCCAGGCGCAACCGGATTGGGTGCCCGCCGAGGCCTGGACTCTTGCGGGGTACTTCCACGCGACGGCGCGCACCGATGCCTCAGGCTCGTTCCGGTTCGCTGGCCTCGGAAACACCGCATATCGGCTGTCTCTTCGCCTGCCGAAGCATCTGACTTCGGATGCCGTGACGATCGTCGCGGCGGGAGCCAGCGAGGTCGTCCTCACGACCCGCGGGAGCGTTCGACCCGTGTTGACGATCCTCGACTCGAACGGGAAACCGGTCCCGAGCGCGAGCGTCGGGCTCCTGCCTCCGGGGTCCGATCCCCGGGATCGCGATCGAATCGCGGATCGCGCGGAGATTCCGGACGTCGTCCAGACCGACGACCGCGGCGTGGCCGTGCTCGGTCCCCTCGATCCCGGCGCTCTCTTTCTGTTGACAGTCAATCCGCCCAAATCCCGACCCGAGTTGAACGCGGAGATCGTCGACGGGTGGCTGGGTCACGACGAGACCCGGACACTTGGTATCGAGCGCCTCTTGCGAGGGCGGGTGCGGGATCCTTCGGGAGCGGTGATGGTCGGCATCGAAGGGCTGGAAGTCGTGTGTACGACGAATACTCGAGGGGGCGGCAGGTCCGCGGTCGTGGGCTCCGACGGCACGTTCCTCTTGAAGGGCGTGGCGCCGGGCGAGGTGATGCTGATTCCGCATTACCGCGAGTCACCTACATCGATGCGATCCCCGCAGTCGAAGGCATTTGCCGCCGGCGCCGACGACGTGGACGTCACGTTTGATCCGGGATTGCTTCTGATTGTGCGAATCGAGGGATCTCCAAGCCAGCGACCGCACGCGCAGCTGGTGCCCGAGGGGGTCGCGTCGAAGGACGAGCGCGCGGTCCGCGCCATGGCCGAGAGGTCGGCCGGTGCCGACACCACCTACCGTTTTCGGGGACTGAGGCCCGATCGGATGTTCACGCTCTGCGTCTCGCCCGTCGACGGCCTGTCGCTGATTCGCGAGGGCGTGCGCTCCGACGCCGGTGAGTTGACTGTCCGTCTTGAGCCCGGGCTCGAGCTCCGGGGGCGCGTGCTGCTTCCCGACGGGGCGACCGACGTCCAGGTCGGCTTCAACGACGGACGGATTTCGGCGAACGCCGAGGTCGACGCCGACGGCCGATTCGTCTTCACGGGCCTGCCGGCGGGTTCGTACCCCGTCAACGCGTGGATTCGCGTCGGCGAGGCGCGACGGTCGGCGAGCGCGACGATCCGCGCCGGCGAGTCCGGGGACATCGACCTCCGCAAGCCGTAAGGTCGACCGCGGTTCCTCCGGCGGGGCTCGGACAGAACTTTTGCGGGAGGGGGGTGTCCGAAGGGGGTACGTAGAGCCTGTCCGGAGACCCCCATGCGTCGATTCATCACCCTGCTCGCGGCACCCGTCTTGGCCGCCCTCGCCCTCGGGGCCGCCCTGCTCAGTGCCGCCCCGGCCCGTGCCGACGGGTTCTTGATTCCCACGCAACCCGACCGCCGCGTGCGAGGCGACTGGGCCGTCACGTACCACCGCGTCGAGATCAAGGTCGACGGCCAGCGCGCCCACGTCCGCGTCGATCAGGAGTTCACGAACCTCGGCTTCGCGCCGCTCGAAACCGAGTACGTCTTCCCCCTTCCACAGGGGGCGATGGTCTCGGCCGTGACGCTGATGGTCGACGGCAAGGGCCTCGAGGGCCGCCTTTTGCGGGCCGAGGAAGCGCGACAGATCTATCGGGAGATCGTCCGTCGCCAGAAGGACCCCGCCCTCGTCGAGTACATGGGCCGTGACTTCTTCCGCGCGTCGATCTTCCCGATTCCCGCCCAGGGCTCGCGCCAGTTGGTCCTCGAGTACGACCAACTGCTGCCCAAGGACGGCGAGACCCTCGAACTGCTCTATCCCCTGAACACCGAGAAATTCTCGGCGAAGCCGCTTCACGACGTGAGCGTCGCCGTCAACTTCGTCTCGGCGTCGGGCATCGGGCCCATCTACAGCCCGAGCCACGACGTCGTCGTCACGCGCGCCGACGCGAAGCACGCCCGCGCCCTCTTCCAGGCGAGGAACGTCCGCCCCGAGACCGACTTCCTGCTCTACTTCAGCGAGACCGGCGCCGACGTCGGTGCCACGCTCCTGACGCACTGGCCCCGCGGTGAGGACCGCGGCTATTTCCTTCTCCTCGCCTCGCCCACGATCCCGGATGCCGTCAAGCAGGCGGTGAAGCCCAAGAACCTGACGCTCGTCATCGACACGTCGGGCTCGATGGCCGGCGTCAAGATGGAGCAGACGAAGGCCGCGCTGCGGCAGGTGATCGGCGGGCTGAACGACGGCGACATCTTCAACGTCATCAGCTACCAGACCGGCGTCGTCCCGCTGTGGGACGCGGGCAAGGCGCTCTCGAACGAGACGCGCAAGGAGGCCATCGCCTTCGTCGAAGAACTGCGCGCCAGCGGCGGCACCAACATCGACGGTGCCCTCCAGGCCGCGCTCGCGCAGCCGATCCACTCCGGGCTCCCGCGCGTGATCCTCTTCATGACCGACGGCCACCCGACCATCGGGGAGACCCGCGACACCGACGAGATCTTGAAGCGCGCGGCCAAGGCCAACGAGGCAGGCAAGGCCCGCATCTTCGTCTTCGGCGTCGGCGTCGACTTGAACGCCGCGCTCCTCGACCGGCTCGCACTCGAGCACCACGGGTCGCCCACCTACGTCCGTCCCAACGAGGACGTCGAGGTGAAGGTCGCGGCGCTCTACGACAAAATCCGCTATCCGGTGCTGACCGACGTCCGAATCGAACTCGCGATGATCGGCGCGTCCGAGGTGCTCCCCTCCTCGGCTCCCGATCTCTTCCGCGGCGGACAACTGGTGATCGCGGGTCGCTACAAGAAGTCGGGTCCGCAGGACATCGTCATTTCGGGTCGCGACGGCGACGCCGGGCGCGAGTTCCACTACAGGCTCACCGCCGCTGCCGAGGGTCAGGGCCTGCGAGACGATTTCGCGGCCCGCGTCTGGGCGCTGCGTCGCATCGCGGAACTGATCGATGCCGTGCGGCTCACCGCGCGCCCGGAGAAGGAACTCGTCGACGAGATCGTGCGTCTTTCGACGAAGTTCGGCATCCTGACCGAGTACACCGCGTTCCTGGCCGACGAGACCGCCGACCACGGTCGCATCAGCGACAACCGTGCCCGCACGGGTCGGGAACTCGCCGAGAGCAAGAAGTCCGCCGAGTCGACCGATGCCGACGGTTTCGCCAGTGGCGCCAACCAGTCGCTGCGCCGCACCGCCGACAAGGCGCCGCCGCCGGCGCAAGGAACTCCCGCTGCGCCGACGACGCCCGGTGACCCGAAGGGCGATCTCGGCGCGCCGAGCGGGGGCCGCCCGGCCGGCCCCGCACCCGCGACCGGTGGCGCCGCCGGCCCCGGGCTCTTGAAGGCCAAGGAAGGCGGGCGCGACGTGGAGGAGCAGGTCGTCGGAGGGCTGCGCCAGATCGCCAACCGCGCGTTCTACCGCCGCTCCAACGTCCAGAACCGCGCCGCGGTCTGGGTGGATGCCGACGTCGCCGACGCGACGAAGGCGGACGAGACCGTCGAACGCTGGTCTGCGCGCTTCTTCGAACTGCTCGCGTCGACGAACGCCGACGAGAACACGCGCCTGGCCCAGGATGGCGACGTGCTGCTCAAGATTGCCGGGCGTCAGGTTCTCGTGACCGACGCGGCACCCGGGAAGTAGCCTGATCCACGTCCCCAGAAGGCCGACGAGACGGTCGGGGAGCGATCCCTGACCCTCGGACGCGAAACCCGTGGCCGAATCGACCCCCAAACCCCCGCGCGTCCTCCTCGTCGAGGACGAGGCGCCGCTCGCCGAAGGGCTCTCCGGCGCGCTCCGCTTCCAGGGCTACGTCTGCGACGTCGCCGTTGACGGGCGGGCGGGATACGAGTCGGCCAAGAAGGGGCACTACGACGTCCTGATCCTCGACGTGATGCTCCCCGAGGCGTCGGGTTTCGACGTCATCAAGCGGCTGCGAGCCGAGGGCAACAAGACGCCGACGATCATGTTGACCGCCAAGGGCGCCGAGGCCGATCGGGTGAAGGGCTTGAATCTGGGAGCGGACGACTACGTCGCCAAACCCTTCTCCGTTGCCGAGGTGATCGCGCGTGTGGGCGCGCAGGTCCGCCGCACGCGGCGCGACCGGGGCGACGGCGAGACGTTCGAGATCGCCGACACGAAGTTCGATTTGGGCCGCCTGCTCGCGATGCGCGACGGGACCGAGATCCCGCTGACGCCCCGTGAGGGGCAGATCCTCCAACACCTGCGCCTGCGCAAGGGCAACGTCGTGACGCGCGACGAGTTCCTGCTCGAGGTCTGGGAGTACAAGTCGGCCAACGTCGAGACGCGCACGGTCGACAACACGCTGGCCGCGCTGCGCAAGAAGATCGAGCGGGACCTCGACGACCCGAAGATCGTGCTCACCGTGCGCGGCATGGGCTATCGCTGGGGGGGAGCGTGATCCGACGGGGATCCCCGCTCGTCTGGGCGTTGCTGCTCGCGGGGCCGGCACTGGTGCTCGCGTTCCTCGGGTACCGCAGCGTCGAGCAGGAGGACCGGCTGCGTCGGCGCGAAGCTCTGGATGCGGCGGTCGCTGCGGCGGACGCCGCAATGAATGCCGCGGTCCAGCGATTGGATTCCATACGCACGCGCGAAGAGGCGCGACCGTACTACGAGTATCAGGCCCGCTTCATGCCCGCCGACGTCACGGGCGTAGGGCCCGCGTTCGTTCAGAACAACCTCGGGGACCTTCGAGGCGATCCCGCCGGTCCGACGTTCTGGTTCCGCTACGTCCTCGCACAAGGTCGGATCGCCGGCCCCGAGATCTTTCCCGAGAAGGGCGTCAAGGACCAGGTGACGGCGTTTCGCAACACCTACGATCGCCCGCTACGGGATGCGCTGGGCGGCTCGACGCCTTCGTTTCAGGCGGCGCTCGCGACGTCAACCCCCATCCCGCTGGAAGTCGTTGCGGCCAACGAAGAGGTGGGACAACTCCTCGAGGAGGTCGAGGTTTCGCAGAAGGAGGGCAAGCAGACCGCGTACCTCGACGGCTTCAGCAATCGGACGCAGTCGCGTGGCCGGCGCGCGCCGTCCGACGCCACGATTCACGTCCATTCGATGCCGCTGCGCTACCTGTCCCTTCCGGGGGGAGGGCCACCGCTTGTCGCGTATCGGATCGTTTGGATCCCGGGCGACGAGGCCAAGGAACTGCGTGACGCCCCCGTGGATCGTTGGGTCCTCGTCGGTCATGTGTACCAACACCCGTTGGGAGTCGTGTCACCGGAGGAGCCCGGCAAATCGGCGGGCCCGCGGCTCTCGATGTATGGGATCCCGATGGGACCTGGGTGGGCGGCGCGTCGGAATCTGTCGGACCGGATGCACATCGATGGCTCGCCCGAGATGCTCACGATCGTTGCGACGGTCGACAAAGCCTCGCTCGACGCCGAGTCGCTCGTAGATCGCCGCCGCTACCTTTGGACGGCCGCGGGACTCCTGTCCGTCGTCGCGATCGGGCTCTTCGTGCTGTTCCGCTCGGTGGGCCGCGAGGTGGACGCCGCCCGTCGCAAGCAGGACTTCGTCGCCGCGGTCACGCACGAGTTGAAGACCCCGCTCGCCGGCATCCGCATGTACGCCGACATGCTCAAGGAAGGCTGGGTTCCCGACGGTGAGACCACCGGGACCTATGCCGACCGCATCGTCGGCGAGACGAAGCGGCTCTCGAGCCTCGTGGACCAGGTGCTCGACTTCTCGTCGTTCGAACGCGGCGTCGCGTCGTTCCAACCCGTACTCGGTGACTTGGGCGTCGCCGTGCGGGAGGCCGTCGAACTCTCGACGCCCGCGGCGCGAGAGGCGGGCGTCGCCATACGGGTCGACGTGGAAGCGGGGCTCGCGCCCGTTTCGTTCGACGGGACCCTCGTCCGACCGCTCGTCGTCAACCTCGTGGACAACGCGATCAAGTACAGCGCGCACGCCGACGCGAAGGACGTGGTCGTCTCGGTTCGCCGCGACGGGACCCACGTCGCGGTGTCGGTCGCCGACAAGGGTGTCGGCATCGCCGCTGCCGACCGCGCCCGCGTGTTCGAGCCGTTCTTCCGATCCGGGGATGAGATGACGCGCACCGCGCGCGGCGTCGGCATCGGGCTCGCGCTCGTCGTGCGTTATGCGAAGGCCCACGATGCGCCCATCCAACTCGAGAGCGAGGTCGGGCGAGGGACCACGGTGACCGTCCGTTTCAAGGCGGCGCCCGCGAACTGACCGCGCGATCGCGTCGCCTGGGTCGTGTTTCGAAATGCTCCGTCGCGAGCCCGACGAGGCCGAAGCGAGACCGGCAAGCGCAGGCCACATCCCTGCGACGCGGGTTCTGAACCCGTTGAGCAGGGTTTGGCCGAGCAGGCCGGTCGCAGCGAGAGCGTCGTCGGGCGCAGCAGGAGCGCTTTTCGAAACACGACCTAGTATCTTTCGTCGGTGATCCTCGCGACCTTCCGAGATCTCGAACTCCGGTTCCTTCACTGGATCAATTGCGATCTGCGCGGGGAGTTCGCCGACGGCCTCGCGTCGTTCGTCAACAACGTCTGGCCCGGTGTCGCGTACTTCCTGCTGCTCTTCCTCATCGCCCTCCTGACGAAGCGGGGGCGTGCGGGCTTTCCCCGCGTCCTCGTCACGCTGCTGCTCGCGATGGGCTTCGTTCACGGAGCGCGCGACGTGATCTGGCGGACGATGCCGCGGCTGCGCCCCGGGAAGACGTTTACCGAGGCGCAGATTCTCCGCGGCGGCATCCCCATCGAGACCTGTGCATCCCACCCCGAAATGTGGGTCGAGCACGCGTATCCACCGACCTCGCCCTCGTTCCCGTCGAGCCACACGGTGACCGGGGGGGCCTGCGCCATCGCGCTTTCGTTCGCCTCGCCCTGGCTCGGGGCCGCCGGGTGGCTCTACGCGGGGCTCGAAGGTTGGGGGCGCCTCTACTGGGGCAAGCACTGGCCCTCCGACATCGTCGGGTCGCTCGTCCTCGCGGCCCTGCTCGGGTTGCTCGCCTGGCGGCTCTCGCCGAGGGTGCTCGCCCGGCTCTCGCGGCGGTCGGCGCCCCCGGCTCGACCGTCGACCTCCTCCGCCGTTCCGCCGGGATAGGCCCCCGGGGATAGAATCGGGGTACCCGTTCCTTCTCCGACTTGTCGGGCGTGAGCGGGCGTTGGGAGTCACAGGTGGACGTTCTGACGCGCCACCGGATCGCGCTCCTCGGGCTCGACGCCTCGAGCCTCGAGCGTCGTCCTCTACGCGACCGAGTGCGCGAGACGTACGCGGCGTTCGTTTCACGCGTTCCATTCGAGACGGTGACGAACCTCGCGCGTCGTCGTGCCCATCCCGCCGATCCCGAGCAGTGGCCGCGGACGACCGACCGCCTCCTGCGCGAGAGCGCGTCCGACGGTACCGGCGGGACCTGCTTCTCGATGGCGTACGCGTTGGCCGAGATCCTGCGAGGGCTCGGAGCCAACGCCCATACGACGCTCGGTCACCATCTTGCGAAGAACGAGCCGCACGCGGCCGTGATCGTCTTCGAGGACGACGGCCCGCACCTCTTCGACTCGGCGTTCCTCCTGACGCAGGCGCTTCCCGTTCGTCCCGGCGGCGTCATCGAGGACAACCTCTTTCGCCACGAGTTGGAGCCGCGTTGCGGGCCGATGCTCACGTTGGTTCAGACCGATCGGGAGGGCGTGAAGAAGCCGCTCTATTCGTGGATCCCGATGCCGGCGTTCCCTGCGGCATTCCGCGACGTCTGGATCGCCGCATTCCGCAAACGGATGGAATCGCGGACGCGGATCATTCGCCGCGTCGGCGACGAAGTCTTCGCGTTCGGCGGCGAGCGCGGGCCGATCGACGTCGTGTCGACGAGCGGCCGTCGCGAGATCGACCCGGGACCCGACCTTCCCGCGGCGCTCCATCGCATCTTCGGCCTGAGCGAGTCCGTGCTCCGATCGCACTTCGCCGCCGCGGGGTGAGGCGGCTCAGCTCCGCAGGAACAACAGATCCCGCGCGCCGTTGGGCTCGATCGCCGACACGAACGACGCGACGTCGGCGTCGGCCGCTGGGTGGCTCGCGCACGCGAGCCCGGCTTCGTGCAGCTGCCGCAGGATGCCGGCCGGATCCTCGCCCGCCGCCTCGAGGGCGGTCGGCCAGAACTCGAGTACGAGGCCGCGGAACTCCTTCGATCGGAGCGTCTCACGCATGCCGCGCAGCGCCTCGCCCTCGGCGCCCTGGATGTCCATCTTCGCGAAGTGAATCGGCGTCCGGCGCTCGGCGCTCAACTGATCGAGCGCGATCGCCGGCACCTGGCACGATTCGCGGGCGCCGGCCCCGGGCACCGTTCGATGGTCCCCGCTGTCCCGCGGCGACAGATAGAGCGTCAGCATCCCTCGGCGCTCGGCGACCGCCGCTTCGATCGGAATGACGTTGCGCCAACGCGCGTGGCGCGCGTTCTCCGAGAGCAGCGCGAAATTGCGCGGTTCGGGCTCGAAGGCGAGCACCTGGCCGTCGGGCCCGACGGCGTCACCCGCGTGGACGGCCATCAATCCGATGTTGGCGCCGATGTCCGCGACCGTCATGCCGGGGCGGACGTGGTCGCGGATCATCGACACGACGGGGGCGTGCCAGCGACCGCCGAGATACACGCTGCGGGAAATCGCGCGGCGCATCACGTCGATGCGGAACGGCGCGCCACAGACGCGGACGCGAAGCCGCTCGAGCCGGTGGTTGACGCGCGCGGTCACGATTCGGAGCAGGGGAATCCGGGTGCCGAGCGTGACGGCTCGGGGCGAAACGAGCCTTTTCGCGAGGCTCAACGACATGCGCCGCTGGGCCCGATGCCACGACGGCAGCGTATGGGGCGGAGAGGGAGCCGCGTCAGGAGGCGATTGGGGGCTCACGGGACGAGTGTACCGGTTCTCGGTAGGACGACGGGTATCCTCCGCACGCCTTGGCCTTCGTCAAACGCCATCTCCCCGCGGTCCTTCTCGGCGCCGTCATCCTATGGATGTCCGGGGGCCGTGGTTCGGCTCATGCCACCGGATCGTGGGCCGAGCCCTTCATGTCGTGGTTGGGATTCCCCCCCGACGTCGCGTGGGTGATTCATCGCGCGTTCCGCAAACTCGGGCACCTGACGGCCTACGGCCTCTTCGCCGTACTGGCGCTCAGATCCGTACGCGGCGACCGGCCTACCACCGGTGGATTCGCCGCAAAGGCGCTCGGGATCGCGGTGCTGCTCGCCTCTACCGACGAAACGATGCAGTCGTTCGCTTCGGAGCGCGGTGGGAGCGCGCTCGACGTGCTGCTCGACGCCTGCGGCGCCGCACTGGCATTGTTCTTCCTGCTGCGAAGTGCGCGTCGGCGGTTGGCTACGAACCTCGGGGGAGGCGCACGATGACGAGGACCACGCGCGCGCCGTCGGTTCCCGGCGCGGGCACGAGGAACAGCATCGATTCGCCCTCGCTGATCGGTCCGAACGCCGCCGCGCGCTCGACGCGGTGCCGGGGCAGCGCCACCAGCGGCGACGTCGGGGGCAGCCCTTCCGGGCGCCACTCGTCGATCTTCTCGACGTCGGCGAGCAACGCCGTCGCATAGATCGATACGAGTCCAGCCGTCCAGACGACCGGCCGGATGGAGACGACGGCACCTTCCTCGACGGTGCCGTTGACCGGCGTCAATCCCGTCGTCCCGTCGTCTCGCCGCTCCGAGCGGATCTCTTCGATGATCGCGCGCGAGCGGATCGATCGGGCGGTCACGAGCTGGGTGTGGCGTGCGGCCAGATGCGCCGAAAACTCGTAGCGGCTGGCGGGATCGTGGAGCGACTCGACCCTCTCGGCCAGCGCGTTGGTCGCCGTCGCGTCGAGGTGGTAGACGCGCTGTTGCGGTGACGTCCGTTCGACCTTCGCGTCGATCAACAGCTTCCTCGCGCGATCGGCGGCGAGCTCGAGCGTCGCGACGTCCACACGCACGATGCGGTCGGCGGGGGCCACGAGAGCTTCGACGACGGCGCCGAAGCGGCCGTGGGTTCCGACGGACGCCGTGACTGTCGCCTTGCCGTCTCGGACGACCAACGGCCCCTCGTCGGACGAGAGCCGCGCCTGGTCGGTGATCCAGCCGGCCAGGAACGCGTCGCGGGACCCGCGTCCGGCGCTCGCCTTGCTCGCCGCGAACGTCGCCCGCGGCCATTCCTCGGGGGGCGGCTCGTCGACGAGGTCGTGTCCGACGGCCCCGAGGTCGTAGTCGCGCGTCGAGATGTCGGCGGGGAGCGCGGGAGCCGTGGCACCCGGGATCGGTGGAGCGGTCGGCGGGAGGACGTCGGTCGCCAGCGAACCGCTCGGCTTCGCGGACACGAGTACGAGGAGGTCGGGGTGCGCGCCACCCGTCGCATCGCCCGCATATCCGGTCGCACGGAACGGATTGGACAGACCGAACAGGACGATCGACGCGCCGTAGGGAAGTCGGCGATCGGCCTCGCACGCCTGCTCGACGAAGATCGGCGCGCGGGCCCAGCCCGTTGCGAGCGGTGCGAGACGCGGACGATCGGGGCGGCGAACGCGCGCGATGATCGACACCGCGGCGTCCTTCTTGCCTCCGGCGCCCAGGTCTTCGCCGTACAACTCGACATCGAGGCCGTAGGTCGCGTCGCGATCGGGAATGACGACCGGAGGCGCCGACTTGTCGGCGTACGCCGGACACGCTGCCGTTTGTTCGTGGAATCGAATCGTCGCCGTGCGGCGACCGGTCAGGCGCAACGAGGCGCGGGCAAGGGAGACCAGGTTGGACGACGATGCGAGCAGCGTCTCCTGCTCCTCGAGCGAGAACGCGCGCACGATCGCGGAAACGCCGTCTTCGGTCGCGATCGCTGACGCGCCGAGGAGCCTCGCCGCCTCCGCGATGCCTTCGCCGGTCGCGCCGTAGACCCGAATCTCGACCGCGAGCGGCGGTGCGGGCGTCACGGGAAACGAGGCGGCCAGCGCGTCGACGGTCTTCAGGACGCCCGAGCCGTGTTGGACGACCACGAGATCGTCGTAGCGATCGAGCAGGCGATCGACGCCCGACCACGTTCCCGGCGAGACTTCGCGTCGCAGGTATTTCTCGATCCACTGCGATCGACGCAGCGAGCCCGCCTCCTTCGAGGAAGCGATGCCGCTTCCCGAGAACCGCGTCCCCGCCGCTTCAGGCGAGGAGTCGGGCGGAATCGCCGCGTCGTAGAAGCGGACGGCGGCCGCGCCGTCCTCGCGCGACGCGAAGATGCGGCCGAGCAACGAGAAGAACTCCGCGCGCCAGGGTTTGACCGGCCCCAGGGCGTCGAGGGGCGGTCGCTCCACGGGGACGACGGTCCCGCCGTCGATGCGTGCCCCTTTGGCCTTCGCTTCCTTCAACGCCTGACCGAACCACGCGACCAGCTCCCGGCGCGTGCCCTCGAGTTCGGCGTAGAAGTCACTCTCGTCGATGCGCGAGACGGCGGTGCGCAACGCATCCACCGCGTCGGCCGGTCGACCCTCGGTCAGCGCCGTCTTCGCCGACTTGCGCAGCGCGTCCACGGTGGACGTCAGGCGCGCGAGATCGGCGACGCGGTTGCTGGCGACGAATCGGATCGCCTGCTTCAGGAGTTCGCCCCGGTCGGTGCGACCGCCGACCTCGTCGAGCAGCGTGATGGCGCGTTCGTTGCCCGGGTCGAGCCGAAGCGCGTCGAGTAGATGCTGTCTCGCGTCCTCGTAGCGCTTGGCCTTGATCTGCGCGACGGCCGACTCGATCAACGTCTTCGCGGCGGAGAGGCGGTCTTCCTTGTTGCGACGCGCGTCGTCGGCGCGCCGCAGTTCGTCGGTGCGCCGGGCCTCCGCGTCCCGGTCGCCGGACGTGGTCTTGGCCTTGACGAGGTCGCCGCGCTTCGCGCGGGCGTCCTCGCGATCACGGGTGGGCGTCGCTTCGTCGTCGACCAATGCCGAGAGCGCCGTGATCGCGGCATCGAAGCGTCCGGCCGACTCGTGGCAGCGTGCGATCCCGAAGCGCGCCTGCGCGCGGTCGGCGACAGGGGTCGCCTGGTTCGCGACGACGGTCTCGAACACGGAGAGCGCCTTCTCGGGCTCCCGCATGGTCCGCTCGAGGTAGAGCGCCCGGGCGAGCGACGGCGGATCGTCATCGCCTCGGACGCAGGTCCCGTCCGCCGATCCAGCGAGGAACGCGAGCGAAAGCAGGAGCGTAGTTCGAAGTCGGCGCATGTGCGGGCGTGATCGTCGCCGTTCCCCGGGGGCGTGGCAATGGAACTCGCCGACTCGCCGACTCGCCGACTAGGCGAGGTCGGTCATCGCGCGTCGTACGGCCCACGCCTGACTGCCGTGCGCGAGACGGTTCCACGCGGTACCGGCTTCGAGCCAGACGAGTTCGTGGTCGGCTTCGATCGCGCCCGCAATCGAACGTCCGAGACGCACCTCGAAGAACGAGCACTCCTTGACGAATCCGCCCTCGTGCGCGGTTTCGACGAACTCGACCGCGTTTCCGAGCGGTCGCACGATCTCGACCTCGAAACCGATCTCCTCGCGCACCTCGCGGCGCAGCGTCTGCTCCGGCGTCTCGCCCGGGTCCGATCCACCGCCTGCGAGGTAGAGCCCGACCGGCGTGCGGACGACGCCGATGCGTCGATCGTCGTCGACGATGACGGCGTACGCCCCGGGCCGCGGTCGATAGGGCCTTCCCGCGACGCGAACGCCGAACGTCGGCAGGCCGCGCTCCCGTGTCGTCACCGGATGACGCAGAGCGTCCGCAATTCGTCGCGCGGCGACGGCGGGGTCGTCGGCCGAGAGGATGCCGGCCCCGATCGCGACGCGGGTCGCACCTGCCGCCACGAGCACGGATACGTGATGGGGCGTGATCCCGCCGATCGGAAAGATCGGGAGCGCTGACTGACTCGTGCACTCCGATACGAGCGACGGTCCGCGAGGCTCGCGCTCGAGCGTTTTGGTGCTCGTCGAGAAGCACGGCCCGAGCCCCACGTAGTCGGCGCCCAGGCTCGTGGCGCGAGCGACCTCGGCCGCGTCGTGCGTCGAAACCCCGACGAGGCGTGCGGGACCCAGGTCCGCGCGCGCGTCCTCGGGTCTCGCGTCGTGCTCGCCGACGTGGACGCCGTCGGCGCCGCACTCCGCGACCAAATGGACGCGATCGTTGACGATCAACAAGGCGCCCGCAGCATCCGTGAGCCCGCGCAGCCGCGCGGCGCGGCGGACGAACTCGCGATCGTCGATCGTCTTCTCGCGCAGTTGGACGATGTCGACGACACCCGACGACAGTGCGCGTTCGACCGCCTCGTCCCACGACCCCCGGCACGCCGCCTCCGTCGCGATCAGGTACACCCGCGCAGCGGCGAGGCGGTTGCGGAGGTAAGGGTTCGTCGGATCTGAATGCGGAAATACCGAGGCAGGCACGTTTGCTTCAACTCCGTCAGGGATCCGGACCTTTCGTGCGAATCGTCGGGTCCGTAACGCTCGCAAAGTTGAAGAATACGTGCCTGCCTCCGTATTCCTCAGTCGTGACGCTCGGTCGCGGAGGACGCATTGACGGCCGGGTGCTCGACACGGCCGGGAAGCCGAGCGCGTCCGGGTGGGCTCGACTCCTCCCCACTCGTCCGGGCGCCCACCAGTCCATCCGTGACGAATCCATCGACTCCGCCTCCGTGGACACCGACGGACGATTCAAGTTCCTCGTCGGTCCCGGAACCTATCGCGTCTTCACGGGCCGGGATGCACCGCTCACGGACACGATCGTCGAGGTCAAGACGGGCGAATCGACGTCGGTCGAGTTGCGCGCGAAGTAGTCACGCGGTTCCCTCCACGTCATTCCGCGGCGACTCTCCGGAAATAACAAAGATTGACAAAATATGTCATTTCGTGCAGACTTCGGAAAATCGGAGTGCCCACATGAACGTCTCGCTCACTCCCGAACTCGAGAGATTCGTCAATGCGAAGGTGGAGGGCGGCCGCTACAACTCGGCGAGCGAAGTCGTACGGGAGGCGCTGCGACTCCTCGAGGAGCACGACGCTTTGCGCGTCGCCCAACTCGCTGAATTGAACGAGGGGCTCGGACGTCGCCTCTCTGCGCTCAACCGCGGGGAGAGCGTCGATCCCGGTGAGGCCCGTACTCGATTGGGTTCGAAGTCCGAGCGACGCAGGACGTCTCGCGGGTGAGCGGCTACGTTCTGGGCGTCGGCGCCCATCTCGATCTCGATGAGATCTGGGAGTTCATCGCCGCGGACAACGTCGACGCCGCGGACCGGTGGATCGGCGTATTGTTCGATGCGTTCGATGCTCTGAGTGGGTCGCCAGGAATCGGGCATCGGCGCGACGATCTCACGTCGCATCCGGTGTTGTTCTGGCCTGTCGGCGCCTATCTCGTCATCTACCGTGTGGGGAGCGAGTGCGTCGAGATCGTGGCAGTGATTCAGGGCTCGCGTGACATCCCCACGCTTCTGGGGCGGCGTACTCCCACATAGTCGTTCGTCCGGGCCGGGACAGGGGCGGGTCGCGGCTGTGGGGATCGTCGTCCTTCAGTGACGCACGCGCTCCCACGCGGAGGCAGGCGCCGCGAGGTCGTTGCGGACGTCGGAGTCGGAGCTGAGGGGGAAGCGCAGTTCGTGCTTCGCGGCGTCGTAGCGGAAGGGGGGACGATAGAACCCGCCCATGCGTGTCGTAGGCGGACTCGGCACGACCTCCTCGAGCGTCGCGGGCCAGCGGCCCTCGTGCGCGTCCTTCCACGCGCGGATCGCGAGGCGGAGTTCCTCGCCGCGCGCGCGCGTCAACTCGACGTCGCTCGGTCGGATCTGCGTGCCGATGAGCACGCCGACGAGCAGCGATGCCGCGACCGCCGCGAGGCGCCCCGGCACCGTGCCGAGGTCGGGCCAGCCGTACCAGCGTCGGACCCCCGCCAAGGCACCCCCGAAGATCACGATCACCGGTGCGCCCACGAAGCCGATCCAGAGCAGCCAGTCGCCGTGGCCGTGGTCGAACCGCGTGAACTCGGCGGCCCCGACCGCGAGGAGCAGTGCGAAGAGGATCCACGGGAGCTTGCGCAGGCGGGCAGGGATCGAGGGCGCGACCAGATGGAGCGCGAAGAACGCGGCCAGCAGCAGACAACCGAGGGCGGCGGCGCTCATGGAGTCGATGGGGCGACGGGACCGGCGTCCGAGGATCGCCGGGGAGCGCTACCGGTTCGGCGTCCGCGCCTGACCGCGGCCGCTCTCGCGGCACCGGGCGACGTAGCCCTCGAGCAGCGCGAATTGCTTCACGAAGTTGTGCTCGTCGATGCCCGCGGGATTCTTGAAGAAGGCCGCGAGGTGCGGCTGGAGCCCGCCCTCGCCGCGCGCGTGCGAGTGTGCCATCAACCGCGCGAGGTCGAGCACCAGCGGCGCGGCCAGCGCCGAGTCGTTGCCCTGCCACGTGAACTGCATCGACATCCGCGCGCCCAGAAACCCCTCGAAGTGGATGTAGTCCCAGGCCACTTTCCAGTCGTCGAGGCTCGGCACGTAGTCGATCGTGACGCGGCTGTGGACGTCGGCGTCCTTCAGGATCGATCGCAGCGCCACGTCCTTGCTGCGCGTCTTGGAGAGCTTGGCCTGCGGGTCGTCGAGCACGAGCCCGTCGCGGTTCCCGAGCATGTTGTAGCCCTCCCACGAGAGGACCCGGAGCGCCCGCCCCGTGAAGAGGGGAGCCAGCACCGTCTTGACCAGCGTCTCGCCCGTCTTGCCGTCGCTGCCCATGTGGGGGACGTTGCGGGCCTTCGCCAACTCGATGATCGCGGGAATCGTCGAGCCCGGCGACGGCGTGAAGTTGACGTAGGGGAAGCCCGCGTCGAGCGCGGCGTAGGCCGAGAGCACGCTGTTGG
The DNA here is from genome assembly GCA_031401505.1 of Planctomycetia bacterium. Classification (GTDB taxonomy): domain Bacteria; phylum Planctomycetota; class PLA2; order PLA2; family JAEUHO01; genus JANNRO01. The sequence continues at coordinate 1,005 of JANNRO010000640.1, read as the reverse complement.
TCAGCCCCTTCGACGTGCGGCCGTCGAGGTACTTCTCGAAGCGCGCGAGCGTCGCCCACTCGATGGGCACCTCGCGCGGCGGCTCCGTGCTCGACACGTTCACGACGACGACGGTCGACAGTTCGTTGCGCGCCGCGAACTCGCGAAGATCGTGCTGGATGCCGACCACGATCGCGCGCGGGCCCTTGGCCTTGGCCGTACGACCCTTGCCCGCGAGTTGCTTGACCGTGTCGCTCGGATTGACGAGGTAGCCGGGTCGGAGGTTCGCCGATGCCGTCTCGAGATCGTCGCGCAGGAGGCCGATCAGCGAGTCGTCGAGCACGCCCGCGCGGCGCTGGAACTCGGTGGCCGAGCGCGGCCAGTCGACGTCGCGGATTTCGTGGCCGCCGAACACCAACTCCGACATCGGCGCGAGCGAGAGACCCGCGAAGAGCGGCGTCTCGGTCAACAATCCCGTCGGCGGACGCAGGCCCCGCGCGATCGCCCGCGCGCCCGCGATCGCGAGCGTCCCGACGCCACCGCACGCGCCGATGAGCCAGACGCCGACCCGCCCGGTCGCGCCGGGGGAGGGAGTGGTGGGAACCGGGGGAGGGCGGGGGGAGGGGGTCACTTGATGGACGGTCGGGCGGGTTCGATCGGAGCCGCGGGACGGGATGTGGGATCGGCCGTGGGATGAGAAAGATATCTCGCCACGACGGCGCGACGACTCGGGGGGATGGGGACGGCGTCGGCGCCCGCGCGGAGTGAGGCGGCTTCCTTGCGCAGTCGCTCCGCTTCGGAAGCGGCACCGGACTCGAGTGCGCGAAGCAGGGCCGCGGCCGCGCCGACGTCGTGGTTGCGCAACGCCGCGGCGGCGGGGGAGCCTGCCTCTGCAGCCGCCAGCGCTTTCGCGCGGACGGCCGGGTCTGCCAAGCGGTCGGCGACGCCCGCTTCGTCGAGCGGGGCACGGGGCGGGAGTCCGAGTGCTTCGCGGATTCGGACCTCGGACGCGGCCTGTGCCTGTGC
>JANNRO010000639.1:0-5200 GCA_031401505.1 Planctomycetia bacterium | reverse complement strand
CACGACCCAGGGTATCTGGCCGATCCCACGGGCGTCGTGCTCTTCGAGAACGACGCCGACGCGCTGCGGGCGTTCGTCGACGCAGGCTTCTCCCTCGTCGTCTGCACGAACCAATCGGGCATCGCGCGCGGCCGCTACGACGAAGCGGCCTACCGACGCGTCGAGAAGCGTCTCGGCGACCTGCTCGCGGCGCAAGGTGTATCGTTGCTCGCGACGTACTTCTGTCCGTTCCATCCGGAAGGCACGATCCCTGCCTACGCCCGCGACCACGAAGACCGCAAGCCCGCGCCCGGCATGTGGTTGCGGGCCGCGGCCGACCACGGGATCGACCTCTCGGCCTCGTACTCGCTCGGCGACGGCGAGCGCGACGTCGTGGCGGGCAAGCGCGCGGGCACGACGACCGTCCTGATTGCGGCGGGGCGCGACAAATGGCCGCTCCCCGTCGGCGGACCGTTCGATCCCGATTTCACCGCGCGCGACATCCGCGAGGCGGCGATCTGGATCCAGCGTCGCGAGGGGATCGCGCTGCCTCCGCGTCCCGGCGCGCCACTGTCGGCGCGGTCGATCGGGACGTCGCGGTGAGCCTTCGGGCATTCCGCGTCGGCGTCGTCGGGGCGCGCAGCGTTCGGCAGGGAGTGGGGGCGCACCTCGCGCGGTTCGTTCACACCGCCGGCACGAGGGTGGTCGCGGTCGCCGGGACGTCGATGGCGACGGCGCGCGAGGCGGCGGCGGCGCTCGTCGGTTCGGGAATCGACGCCACGGCCTACGACGACGTCGGCGCGATGATCGTGGCGGAGAAACTCGATGCGCTCGTCATTGCATCGCCGCCGGAGTCGCACGAGCGCTACCTCGCGCTGGCGCTCGATGCCGGGCTCCATGTGCTGAGCGAGAAGCCGATCCTCGTTCCCGACGAGCGCTCGATCGCCGATGGGACCCGACTCGTCGAGGCATTTGCCGCACGAGGGCTGCTGCTGGCCGTCAACGTCCAATGGCGCCATGCGCTCGGCGCCTACATGCAGCTCTTCCCCGACGTCGTGCCCCGCAACGCCCGATCATTCGAGATGGAACTCTCGCCGAAGACCACGGGTCTCGACATGCTCTCCGACGCCCTGCCCCATCCGCTGAGCCTGCTCGATCACCTCTTTCCCGTCGCGAATCCGGGGCTCCGCGACATCGAAGTTCAGTTCCGTTCACCTCGCCTCGCGATCGTCCGCTGGACTCATCCGGGTGGGGCGGGCGGCGTGTCGGTCGAGGTGCGACTCGCGACGTGCGTGTCCCAGCCGCGTCCGGCGGCCTTCGGCTTCGACGGACACGTGGCCCGTCGCGAAATCGAGGACCCGGGCTATCGCATCTTCCTGCGCTCGGACGCGGGCCCCGCCGCCCGTCGAGTGCCGCTCCCCGATCCCGTGGAGGCGGTCGTACGCCGATTCGTCGAGCGCGTGCGCAAGGGGCCGCCGTTTCCGGCCGACCCCGTGACGCGGGCCGGGCTCGTTCACCTTCACGAACTCGTCGCCGAGGCGGCCCGTGTGGCCCCGCACGGGGGCGGCGGGTAACGTCGTGCCCATGGGCGCGGTTCCCCCGATTCCGTCGATCCGGGTCGAACCGGTCCACGACTTCGCGGCCAAGTTGCGCCAGCCCGCGCTGCTCGACGCCGTGCGCACGTACGTCGTCTGGCAACGGGCGGTGCGGGCCGCGCGCGGCGCGGGCCGGGCGGAACCCGCGCCTCCCGACGCGGCGCCGCTCTCGATCAACCTCGACCTGACGACCGCGTGCAACTACGCCTGCGACCATTGCATCGATTGGGAGATCCTGAACCAGGGCATTACGCACGACGAGGCCGTGCTGCGCGCCTCGATCGTGGAAATGGCCGCGCGCGGGTTGAAGAGCGTGATCCTGATCGGCGGCGGCGAGCCGACGGTTCATCCCGGCTTTTCGAACTTCCTGCGCTTCCTGAAGGACCAGCACCTGCAAGCCGCGGTCGTCAGCAACGGGAGCCGCAACGAGAAGATCGGCGAGGCCATCGATCGCCTCGACGAGCACGACTGGATTCGTCTTTCGCTCGACGCCGGCACCGACGACACGTTCCAGCGCATGCACAAGCCGAAGAAGCCGATCACGCTCGACGCGATCTGCGCGGGCATCGCGCCCTGGAAGGCGAAGAACCCCGCGCCCCGCATCGGCTTCTCCTTCATCATCACGTGGACGGGCGCCGTGCGGGGTCCGGGTGCCCCGATCCTCGAGAACATCGACGAGATTCCGCTCGCCGCGAGGCGCGCGCGAGACGCGGGCTTCGACTACGTCTCGTTCAAGCCGTTTCTCTCGCGACGTGAAAACGGCTCCGAGGTGATGGATCCATCGGACGCGAACGAGAGCCTCGACGACATCGTGCGCCGCATCCGCTCGCGCGTCGATGAAGCCAAGGCGCTCGCCACGCCGACGTTTCGCGTCGTCGAGAGCACGAACCTGCGCGTCCTCGAATCGGGCACGTGGCGGGAACTGACGAAGCAGCCGCGCATGTGTCACATGCAGGCCCTTCGCCAGGTCCTGACCCCGCTGGGCCTCTACAACTGTCCCGCGCATCGCGGGGCGGTCAAGGCGCTGATCGCGGGGAAGGGCGCCTATGCCGACGCGACGGCCTGTGCCTCGACCGAACGCGCGACCGCGGCCATCCTCGATCGCTTCGACGCGTCGCACGAGTGTGCCGAGGTGACCTGCCTCTACCACGGCGCCAATTGGTGGCTCGAACACGCGATCGCCGACGAGCATCCGGCGCCGCTCCTGGACTCCCCCGAGACCGAGGACTGGTTCCTGTGAGCCAGAGCCGCCAGCCGACCGACGTCGTCGATCTCGAGATCGTGGACGACCGTACGAAGTCGACGGGTTCCGATCAGGGTTTCCTTAGGGTGCGGCGGCTCGTGCTGCGCAACGTGCGCCGCGACGGAAGCCGCTCCGCTTCGTACCCGTGCGACATCGTGTCGCGGTCGCGCACCGACGCCGTCGCGATCGTGCTTTACGAGATCGCCGAGGGGGCCGCCAACTCGGAGGGCCCGCGGCGTCAGGTGCGTGTGGCGTTGAAGGTCGCGATGCGCGCGCCGGTCTTCCTGCGTCGACACCTCACGTTGACGCAGCCCGACTCGCGTTCGTACGACGCCGTCGCCGAGATCGTCGCGGGCATGCTCGAGCCCGACGACGTGGGGCCGACGGGCATCGCGTCGCGCGCGGCGCACGAGGGCGCCGAGGAGGCGGGCATCGACATTCCGCTGTCCGCGATCCATCCGCTCGGCGCCGAATCGTTCCCGAGCCCGGGGATCACCGACGAGAAGGTCCACTTCCGTGCGGCGCACGTGGCGCTCGACGTGCGCCGCGCCCCCTCGGGCGACGGGAGCGTCATGGAAGAAGGAACCCGAGTGATCGTGTTGCCGCTCTGCGACGCGATCGCGGCCTGCCGCCACGGCGACATCCCCGACATGAAGACGGAGATCGCGCTGCTTAGGCTCTGCGACGCGATCGGCTATCTCCCGGCGCTCGATCGGTTCGTCGACGAACTGCCGCTGGATCTGCGCGTGCAGTTCCGCCCCCCGGGTCTCACGAAGCTCCCATGAAAGCGCCCCGGGGAATCGTCGTCTCGGAGGCCGAAGCGCGTGCCCGAGCCGACACGTGCCGCGCGAAGGGACTCCGTGTCGTTTTCAGCAACGGCGCGTTCGACCTGCTCCACGTAGGCCACGCCCGCATGCTCGCCGAGGCGGCGGCGCTCGGCGACCTGCTCGTCGTCGCGATCAATGACGACGAGTCCGTGCGCTCGTCGAAGGGACTCGGTCGGCCGTACCAACCGGCCGCCGAGCGCGCCGAGCTGGTCGCCGCCATCGCCGGTGTCGATTGCGCGTTCGTCTTCACCGACCGCACCGTCGATCGATTGCTCGAGACGCTTCGCCCGCACGTTCATGCCAAGGGCCGCGAGTACGCCGAGGCGACGCACCCGGAGGCCGAGACCAACCGTCGCCTCGGCATCGAGATGGCGTTCGTCGGCGACGCGAAATCGCACGCGGCATCCGATCTCCTGAATCGGATGCGGGTCCCGTCGCCGATTCTGGATCGCGTGGTGGGGTTCGACGTGGAGCACGGTCTGGGCCTCGTGCTTCGATCGCGGCGCGGGTTGCTCGTCCGCGAAGGGCTGACCGATCTCGCGTCGCTGGTCGATCTCGACCGTGGAACCGAGGTGCTGCGCCACGCGACGCGGGTCGTCAGGCGCGTCGAAGTGAGCGGCGACGTGGTGTTCGCGAAGGTCGAGAGCCCCGCGCGAAAGGGCGCGACGGCGCTCGAGGAATTCGGCCACCACGTGGCGCTGCGCACGGCCGGATTCCGCGCGCCCGAACCGTGGTTGGCGCTCGAGGGCAAGGGGCCCGACGGTCGCCCCGCGCGTGCGCTCGTGACCCGCGAGGCGCGCGGAGTGCCGCTCGATCGGTTCCTGGAGGAGAACTACGCGACCGCACGTCCGCGCGAGCGCGCCGCGTGGGCGCGAGGGATCGGCTCGGCGCTGCGCGCACTTCACACGGCGCGGTTCCTTCACCCCGATCTCATGGCCTATCACCTGATCGTCGATGGTTCGCCCGCCGGGGGCGCCTCGTCGATCACGTTCCTCGACCTCGCGCGACTCTTCCGCGCGACGAGCCGTGTGACGCCGTCGGCGGCGGCGCCGGGCCTCGCGGCTCTGGCGCTCTCGTTGCGTCCGGTCTGCCCGAAGCGCTTTCGCTTTGCGATCCTCCGGGCGTATCTTGGTGGCTCGTTCCGGGAGAGTCGTCGCTGGATGCAAGCGATCGAGAAACGCATGCGAAAGGTCGAGGGCCGCGGGACGTTCCGTCGGTACGCGGAGACGTCGTGATTCCGCCGCATTCGCCGAGCAAGGCAGACGGCGTGCTTCGCGTCGGGCCCGAGTTCGCGAAGGGACTCGCATCCGAGGGCATCGTGACCGTCGCCCAGGTGCTCGCGAGGGCGGAGTGCGTGCGCGACCTGCCTGATCGAAGCAATCACGTGTTGCGGGCCGGCAAACTCGTCGTCCACGTCAAGCGGCGAAAGGGAGCCGTGCGCTCCGCGGAAGCTGCTTCGATCGTGCGCGCGCAGGCGGCGGGGGTACAGACGGCCGAGATCGTCTTCGAGGGCGCCGATCCGGAGAACGGGGCGATCGTGGGCACGCTCGACCTCG
>JANNRO010000638.1:0-8720 GCA_031401505.1 Planctomycetia bacterium | reverse complement strand
GCGCTCGGCGTCGCTGCGTGGCTCGTCCGTCGTTCGGGCGCTTCGTGGACCGTGCCCGACATCCTGCTCGCTGCGGCCGGCGGCTCGAACGTCACGGCGCTCTGGCGGCCCGCGTGGCTCCGGCTCCCGTTCCTGGGCCTTCAGTACCTCGCCTATCCGATCGGCTACGTGCTCTCGCACGTGCTGATGGCGGTCGTGTTTTTTGGGGTCGTAACGCCCGTGGGGTTGCTCGTGCGCACGTTTCGCGGCGATCCGCTCGATCGCAAACTCGACCCGGCGGCCACGACACACTGGACTTCCCACACGGGACCCTCGTCCGTCGAGCGATACTTCCGTCCGTACTGAACGTGTCCGAGACTCCCGCCATGGCACCCGAAGCGAACGAGAAATCCACCGAGACGACTGATCCCGCGAACGCACTCGAAGCCGCTGCTTCGGGAGCGGAGCGCGGCACGTTCCGCGACCTGCTCGCGTTCATGGGCGAGAACAAGAAGTGGTGGCTGCTGCCCATCCTCATCGTGCTCGGGCTCCTGGGCGCGCTGTTACTCCTCGCGAGCACGGGCGCGGCGCCGTTCCTCTACCCGCTGTTCTGAGCCGAGTCGCCCGGGCGGGCGATGCCCCGAAGTCGTGCCCAGCGGGCGGCGACACCACGGCGACCGCCCGTGCGGTAGGAAAGGAGGGGCGCCGGGGGAAAGGGGTGCCGCCACCGCCTATCACGAGTCGTTGACGCTGGTGGGCGCGGATGATGGCAAGGGCAGCACGAGCGATACCACGCTGACCGGCAACGCCAACGTGACGAACGGCTTCCTCGCCCGGTTCGACGACGACGGCACCGTCCGACTGCACCGGCTCTGTGCGGAGGCGTAGGTAGCCGCCGGGGGGACGCGCAGAATTCAGCCGACCCAGCAGGGCTGCGCCCGTGATCCTTGGAGACTGGGATCGCGGGGCGAGTCGACGACGGGACCCACGTCCGACCCCGCACGTCCGGCGATCGATGGGTGTGTGCGTCGACGTTGAGCCGGCGCCCTATTCCGGTCGATAGAGACTCGCGGCGTTCTCAAGGTTCGCCGCAGGGGGAACCGTCCGATGACCCAGACCCGCGTGACCGAAGACCGCCGGGCCGGGGGACCGTCCACGGAGCGCGGGAAGCTGACCCGCCTCGAGTCGATCCTCGTCGCCAACAATCTCGTCGGCGTCAGCGCGTTGCGCGAGGCACGCGAGCGCCAGGCCGGTGCCAAGCGTCCGCTGATCGAAATCCTGCTCGAGCAGAATGCGATCGACGAAGAGTTGACGATCCAGGCCATCGCGCACGACGCGGGTATGCCCCCGCTCGAGAGCGCCGAACTCCTGCCCGACCCCGCCGTCCAGGCGCTGGTTCCCGCCGACGTCGCCCAGCAGCTCGGCATCCTTCCGCTCCGCATCGAGAGTGGTCACCTCCTCGTCGCGACCGCCGATCCGTTCCAGTTGCCCGCGTTCGACGACATTGCCGCCCGCGCCCAATTGCCCGTCCGCGCGCGGCTGGCGCGCCCCTCCGCCGTGCGGGCGATGATGCGGCTCGCACGACCCGAAGAGGAGATCCTCTCCGACGTGCTTCGTCACATCGATGGCGAGGCGTCCGAGATCGTCTTCGCGCCCGGCAAGGCCGACGCCGCCCTGCCCGCCGCCGACATCGCGAGCGACGTCACCTCGTCGGACAGCCCCGTCGTCCGCTTTCTCAACCTCGTGCTGACCGACGCGATCCGCCAGCGCGCGAGCGACGTCCACATCGAGTGCGAGAAGGATGCGCTGCGCGTGCGCATCCGCGTGGACGGCGAGTTGCGCGAGATCCAGCGCGTCTCGGCCGGCGTGCGCACCAGCGTGCTCTCGCGGCTCAAGATCGTCGCGGGCCTCGACATCATGGAGACGCGCCGCCCCCAGGACGGTCGCGCCCACGTCGTCGTGGCGGGTCGCGAGTACGACCTGCGCGTGTCGACGCTGCCCTCGTACTTCGGTGAGAAGGCGGTCATCCGCGTGCTCGACCCCGGGGCCCCGGTGTTCGACCTCTCGAAATCGGGCATCGAGCCCCTCGAATTGAACGCGTGGCGCGAGCTCCTGCGCCGGCCCAACGGGCTCATCCTGATGACGGGGCCTACGGGTTCGGGCAAGACGTCCACCCTCTACGCCTCGCTGCTCGAAGTGCGCGATCCGTCGCTCAACGTCGTGACGGTCGAAGACCCCGTCGAGTTCCAGTTCCCGGGCATCGTGCACGTGCCCGTGCGCGCCGACATCGGCTTCACGTTCGCCGCGGCGTTGCGCAGCATCCTCCGTCAGGATCCCGACGTCATCCTGCTCGGCGAGATCCGCGACGCCGAGACCGCCGAAGTCGCCGTGCAGGCCGCGTTGACCGGGCACCTCGTGCTCTCGACGCTCCACACCAACGACGCCCCGGGCGCGGTCGCGCGCATGATGAACCTGGGCGTGCCGGCGCATCTGCTCTCGTCGTGCCTGCTCGGCGTCATGGCCCAGCGGCTCGTGCGCACGGTCTGCGAGCACTGCGCCGAACCCGCCGCGTGGAACGACGCGACGATGGAGCAGCTCGGTCTTCCGGCGGTTCCCCAGCCGGCCCCTTCGCTGCGCCGTGGCAAGGGGTGCGCACGCTGCCGCGCGTCGGGGTTCAAAGGCCGCGCTGCGATCGCCGAGTTGCTGCGCGTGACGCGTCCCATCCGTCGGTTGATCCTCGAAGGTGGCGACGAGCAGGCGATTCGCGCGCAGGCCCGACGCGATGGCATGCGTTCGCTGGCCGAGTCGGGTGCCGCGAAAGTGCTCGCGGGAACAACGACGCCCGAGGAGGTGCTGTCGGTCGCGGGCCCCGTCGAGCCCGACGACGAGGGCACGGCTCCGGCGCGCGTCGCCGAGTGGTCCGAGGTCGCGCCGTCGCACCACCACGTGAACGCGGGACGTCGGGAGTCGGACAACGGTCCCTGCGCGATCGTGTGCGACGACGAGACCGTCCAGCGCCGCATGACCGCCGCGGCCGTGCGGCAGGATTTTCCGCACGTCGTCGAGGCTCGCGACGGCAACGAGTGCCTCGACGCGGTGGCACGCGTGCGCCCCGACGTCGTGTTGATCGATCATCAGATGCCCGGGTTGACCGGCATCGAGGTGATCCAGCTCCTGCGCGCCAACCTCGAGACGGCCACGCTCCCGATCCTCATGCTGACCGCGTCCGACGCCGACGACCTCGAGGCGCAGGTCTTGAGCGCGGGTGCCGACGACTACGTTCGCAAGCCCGTCTCCCCCGAGCGCCTGCGCACGCGCATCGCCGCGGTCCTGAAGGCGCGCGCGGGCGCCGCGACGACCGCGCCCGGCCTCGTGCCGACGCGCGCCTGACCCATTCCACGGGCCCGCGCGCGGGTCCGTTCCCGCCGGTCACGACCCGGGGGGCGGGACGCACCGAATGGCCGTGTTCGGCCCCCACGGCATCTGAATAGGGGTACGCTAGGACCCCGTCGGGGTCCTCGTCCGACGTGGCGTGTCGGCATCGAACCTGCGATGTCGGCCGACGCTGAGCGCGGTGCAGACGGGTGGTGACCGTGGGGACGGCGACGCGGAGCGTGATCGAAGCGGATCATGTCGCCCGCAATGGCCGGGGGTTCGGGAGCGGCGCTGCCGCCCATCCGACGGGTATGGCAATCCGGTCGTCTCTGGAGCGGTTCGCTTGAGCCGCCTGTCGATCGCGTTCTGCGTCGCGCTCGCCCTGCTCGTCGGGGCGATGTGGTGGTCGCACGTGAACACCGAACGCCTGATCGCGGCGGAAGGCGAGCGGCGCGCCGAACGATCGGAGGCCGTCCGTGAGTCTGCGCGGCACGTCGAGCGCATGTTGATGTGGACTCGCGGCGCCGCGCTCGGTGTCCTGTTGTTGGTGTTCCTGGGTCTGCGCGGCGAGATCCGACGACGACAGGCGGCAGAGACGGCGATGGGCGCCGCAGAAGAGCGACTTCGACTCGCGATCGAGGGGGCTGACCTCGGCATTCTCCACTGGGACCTTCGGACCGGCGCGATCACCTGGTCGGAGCGCGGTCTCGAGTTCTTCGGACTGGAGGAAACCGGCCCTTTGCAACGGGAGAAGTTCCTGCCGCTCATCCACCCCGACGACGTCCCCCGCGTCGACGGGGCGCGTGCGCGGGTGCTCGCCGGGAATCCCGAGTACGACGTCGAGTTCCGCATCTGCCGTCCGGACGGCAGCATCCGCTGGCTGGCCGTCAGCGGTCGGGCCGTCGCGGACGCCGAGGGGAGGCCCGCGGTGATCCAGGGGGTCGGCCGCGACGTCACCGCGCGCCGACAGGCGGAGGACGACGTCCGCGCGCTCGCCGCGCAGGTCGCGACGTCGAATGCGGAACTCCTCGCCGCCAATCGGGAGCTCGAGGCGTTCTCGTACTCGGTGTCGCACGACTTGCGGGCCCCATTGCGCAGCATCGACGGCTTCGGCCTCGCGCTCGCCGAGGATGCGGGGCCTCGGCTGAACGACGAGGAGCGCGGCCACGTCCAGCGCATCCGCGCGGCGACGCAGCGCATGAGCCGGTTGATCGACGATCTGCTCGAACTGTCGCGCGTCGGTCGGTCGGAACTGCGCCGCGAGGACGTGGACCTCTCGTCGACGGCGGCGGCCATCGTGGCGGAACTGCGTGCGTCCGACCCGACGCGGAATGTCGAAGTCGCGATCGAGGAAAACGTCCGCGCGCTCGCCGACTCGCACCTCGTCCGGATGGTGCTGACCAACCTGATCGGCAACGCGTGGAAGTACACGTCGAAGACGGCGGCGGGGCGCATCCGGTTCGAGGCCGAGGGTCCGCCCGAGCGTCGGACGTACGTCGTCCGTGACAACGGCGTCGGCTTCGACATGGCCTATGCGCAGAAGTTGTTCGGGGTCTTTCAGCGTCTTCACAGCGCGGCGGAGTTCCCCGGCACCGGCGTCGGACTGGCGATCGTCCGGCGGATCGTCCATCGCCACGGGGGCGAGGTCACGGGTGAGGGACGCCCCGGCGAGGGCGCCACGTTTCGATTCACGCTCGGGCCAACGACGGCACCGGGTGCAGGAGGAACCTGATCATGGCCACCGACCCGAGCGCTGCATCGCGCGAGATCCTGCTCGTCGAGGACAACCCCGACGACGTGGCGCTCACGCTGCGCGCGTTCAAGCAGAACCGCATCGCGAATCCCGTCCACGTGGCCGTGGACGGCGTGGCGGCACTCGACTACCTCTTCGCCCGCGGTGCGCACGTCGGGCGTGACGTCCGCCTGACCCCGCCGATGACGCTCCTCGACCTGAAACTCCCGAAGCTGGACGGGCTCGAGGTGCTGAAGGCCGTGCGGGCCGATCCGCGCACGCGGTTGATGCCGATCGTCGTGCTGACGTCGTCGGTCGAAGAAGAGGACGTGATCAAGAGCTACGCGCTCGGCGTCAACAGCTACGTCCGCAAGCCGGTAGACTTCGAGCAGTTCGTCGAGGCCATCAAGCACCTCGGGCTTTACTGGCTGGTGTTGAACGTCGCGCCCACGTCCCAGATCGGGGATCTGCGATGACGCGGCTCCGGTTGCTGCTCGTCGAGGACGACGAGAACGATGCCGCCCTCGTCACGCGAGCGCTCACCGGCGGCGGGTACGAGCTCGAATGCGTACGAGTCGAGGACGAGGTCGGGATGCGCCGGGCGCTCGCGGGCGCCCCGTTCGACGTCGTGATCGCCGACCACTCGATGCCGCGATTCAGTTCGTTGGGCGCCCTCCATGTGCTCCAGTCGCTCGGGGTGGACGTGCCGTTCGTGATCGTCTCCGGCTCGATCCCCGAGGATCTCGCGGTTTCGGTGATGAAGGCGGGTGCGCACGACTTCCTGACGAAGGGCAAGCTGGCGCGGCTGGTGCCGGTCGTCGAGCGCGAGTTGCGCGACGCCGCCGACCGGGCGCGTCGCCGGGACGCCGAGCGCCGCCTCCAGGAGGGCGAGGCGCGCTATCGTCAGTACTTCGAGGACGATCTGACCGGTGTCGCCCTCTGGGCGGTGGACGGTCGCATCATCGACTGCAATCCCGCATTTGTCCGGGTCTTCGGCTTCGCGTCGAAAGGCGACGCCTTCGGCGCGAAAATGGGCGATCTCTGGCCTCAAGCGAGCGAGCACGAAGCGCTGCTCGAATCCGTGCGCAAGGGCCGCCTCGTCGAGGGTTTCGAAGGCGAGTTGAAGCGCCGAGACGGCCGTCCGGTGTTCGTCGTCGCGAACATCGTCGGGGTGTTTTCCGAAGCAAGGCTGACCGGGCTCCGGGGGTACTTCTTCGACGTCACGCGGCGTCGGGAGCTCGAGGAGCAACTGCGCCACGCGCAACGCATGGAGGCGGTGGGACGGCTCGCGGGTGGGGTCGCGCACGACTTCAACAATCTGCTCTGCGCGATGAGCGGCTACACCGAGTTGACGCTCGAACAGACGCCCGCGGAGTCACCGGTCCGTCGCTACCTGCTCGAGGTGAGGAAAGCCGCCGAACGGGCGACGCTGCTCACCCGCCGCCTCCTGGCGTTCAGCCGCAAGCAGGTCGTCCAGCCCGAGGTGCTCGAACTCGGTGCCGTGATCGGCGACCTCGAGAACATGCTGCGTCGCCTGATCCGCGAGGACATCGCGCTCCGCGTGACGCTCGACTCGGCGTCGGGCCACGTGCTGGCGGACCGGGGCCAGATCGAGCAGGTCGCGATGAACCTCGTCGTCAACGCACGCGATGCGATCCCGCGCGACGGCGCGATCACGATGTCGACGCGGGTCGTGGGCGGCCCGTCGAGTCCGCTCCCCGACGTCGACGTGCCGCCGGGGCGCTATGTCCTGCTGACCGTCACCGACGACGGCACAGGCATGACGCCGGAGGTGCGCTCCCATCTGTTCGAGCCGTTCTTCACCACCAAGCTCGCGGGCGAGGGGACCGGCCTCGGGCTCGCGACGGTCTACGGGATCGTCGAGCAGGCTCGGGCACACATCCGTGTCACCACGGGCGTCGGCCTCGGCACGACGTTTCGGGTCTACTGGCCGTTGGTGGACACGCCGACGGTGCGGATCGAGGCATCGCCGCCCGTGCCACCGGTCGACAAGGGCACGGAGACCGTCCTCGTCGTCGAGGACGACCCGACGGTGCGGGGCGTGATTCGCGAGTTCCTGCATGCAAGCGGCTACCACGTGCTGGAGGCCGCAGACGGCTGGGAGGCGGTCCGGCAGGCCGGACTGTATGTGGGGCCGATTCACGCCCTCGTCACCGACGTCGTGATGCCGGGCATGCACGGGCCGGAGGTCGCCGAGACGATCCGGAAATCGCGTCCCGACACCCGCGTGATGTTCATGTCGGCCTATGCGAACGAACTGGCCCAAGGCGAGCGGTTCTCACGGCTCGACGCCGCGTTCCTCTCCAAGCCGTTCCGCATCCAGGAATTCCTCGGCAAGTTGAAGGGAATCCTTCGCGCGTACGAGGGACCGGTCGCCGCCGGCGTCGCGTCGACGCGCGGGTAGTCGGACCCATCAGGCGGGGTCGTCGGACGACGGCCCCGTGCGCTGACCGCGCAGTTCGACCAATCCCGGCGCGAGAACGTCCTCGTAGCAGGAGGGGCATACGCCGTGCGAGAAGCTGGCTTCAGTATGGTCGGAGACGTAGCCCTCGATCGCCTGCCAGGCGTCGGGGCCGTCCTGGATCTTCTTGCAGTACATGCAGATCGGAAGGATGCCGCGCAGTTGCTCGACTTCGTCGAGCGCCTTCTGAAGGCTCGCAACGCGAAGGCGCAGCGCGCTCTCGAGGCTCAGCAACCGGTGCGCGACGTGGAGGCGGGCGCGGAGCACCTGCGGGTCGAACGGCTTCGACATGAACTCGTCGGCGCCCGCGTCCATCCCTTCGATGAACGACTCCTTCCCCTCCCGGCTCGTCAGCAGCAGCACGTACGCCCACGCGCGATCGCCACCCGCACGGATCTTGCGGCAGAGCTCGGGGCCCGAGAGCCCCGGCATCATCCAATCCGTGATCACGCATTCGACGGACTCGCGTGCGAACGCGTCCCAGGCCGAGAGGCCGTCCTTCGCCTCGACGGTCTCGTGCCCGAGGCGCTTCAACTGTGCGACCAGCGTCATGCGCGAGACGGGTTCATCTTCGGCGACGAGGATCTTCACGGGACGAGCGCCTTCGCGGCCCCGGCCGTCGCACCGGCGGCGATGAACGCATCGAGCGCGAGGCGGAGCGAGCCGAGTTCGGACTCGATCCCGTCGATCATCGCCTCGGCGCCGTCGAGGTCGTTCGTGCGACCTTTCCTCTCGATCCGCTCGGCGGCGGCCGCGGCACGGTCGGCGGCCAGCGCCCTCAACGCGCCCTTCATCGTGTGTGCGGCGAAGGCGAGGTCCTTCGGGCTTCGCGCGGTCGTCGAGCGTCGCAGGTCGGCGAGCAGACGCGGCGACTCCTCCCAGAAGACGCCCGCGACCGAGATCAGGAGCTCCCGGTCCGAGTCGAGCCGCTCCATCAACGCGGGGCCGTCGAATACGGCGACTTCGGCGGGTGGAGGCGCCGTCACGACGCATGGCGCGGACGAAGCGGCGTGGCCCGCGAGATCGCCCAGGACGCCGAAGAGCTCGGCGGGGCGGACGGGCTTGGTCAGATAGGCGTCCATGCCGGCTCCAAGACAGCGTTCGCGGTCGCCCTTCATGGCGTGGGCGGTCAGCGCGACGATCGGCAGATGG
>JANNRO010000637.1:0-6627 GCA_031401505.1 Planctomycetia bacterium | reverse complement strand
TCAATTGACGGCCTCGCTCGCGTTTGCGTTCGCATGGGGCGTCGTGTTCCTCGTCCGTCGCAACGTGCGGCGACACCGGCCCGGACGACTCATCTGGGGCGTGGTGCTTTGGACCTGGGCGATCGTCGCCACGATCTCGTCGTATCTCGCGTGGCCCGCTCGCGCGGCGGGACCCGTGTCCGCGCTGACGGTTTCCGTGTGGCCGGGAGACCGTCAGGGATTCCTCGCGGGTGCGGGGGAGGCTTCGTTCGGCCTGCGTGCCCACGACCGAATCGCAGGGTATGGCGCGCGACCCCGCCGGATCGCGCTCCCGTGGATCGCACCGGGACCGCTCGCCCGCGTCTCACTCGAGATGATGGCGGGCGAAGACGCGAGCGGCGACCCGCGTGTCCCGCAGTTTGCGCGCGGCGTGGTCGGGACCGAAGACCTCGGGGCTCGGGCCGTCGTCATTCGCCCCGCGGGCCAGGGCGCCCCGCTCGCGATCTGCCGCCTCGATCTCGTGATGTGCGACGACGCATTGACTCGGGCCGTCCACGAGCGCGTCGCCGATCTCGGCATCACGCGGGAGACGCTGCTCCTTTGCGCGACGCACACGCACAGCGGGCCCGGCGGGTTCTCGAGCACATGCCTCGCCCAGGCGATCGCGACGGACCACTTCGAACCTCGGATTCTCGATCGCATCGCAGGCGCTGCGAGTCGCGCGATCCGATCGGCGTTCGACGCGGCGGTGCCCGCGAGGATCGGCTTCGTGCGAGCCAAGGACGAGGGACCCGACGGCCGACCGATGCTCGCGAGAAACCGCAGTTCGGACGATCCGGACTTCGTCGATCGGGAGATCCTCGGGATCCGGCTCGACGCCAAGGCGGACGGACGTCGCATTGCGCTGGTCTTGAACGCGGCGGTTCACCCGGTGTGGGGGCGCCCGAGGGACATGACGTTCAGCCCGGATCTCGTGGGGCGGATCGAGCGAACCCCTTCGGTCGCGAACGGCGCGTTGGTCGTCTTCGTCAACGGAGCCGAAGGCGACGTCGCGCCTCGCATCAAGCGCGCGACGATGGATGCGTTCACGGACGCGATCGGTCCCGCGCTGCGGGCACCCGCGACCGCGACGACGCTTCGATTGACGGCGGGAAGCGTGACGCGCGACCTCGGCTCCCCGCGCTACATCCATCGGCTCTTGGGCCAGCGCGAGCGCGTCACGGAGGCGGCACAGCGACCCTTCGGGGAGGGCGTGTCGGGCGCGTTCGGCGGATTGCTGGCGCTGCCGGCGACGGCGTTCCTCGCGACGATCGGGGCCCCCGACATGAAGGTGCTCGTACATCCGCGTGGCGGTCTCGGCGTCGTCGTGGCGCTCGGGCGCATGTTCGACCACGAGACCTATCGATTCGGCGCGGTCCGGATCGAAACCGAAGAGGGCACGGCCCTCATCGCGGCCGTGCCCGCGGAGCTGAACACCGCGATCGGGCTCGGAGTCAAAGCGTCGGGTCGGCGACGGGGCGGGAGTCCGACCTTCGTGTTCGGGCTCTGCAACGACTACGCGGCGTACGTCGCGTCGCGCGCCGAGTGCGTCGTCGACTCGTACGAGAGCCGGATGACGTTGTTCGGGCCGGGTACGGCGCAGGTGATGCGGGAGGCGATCGACGCCGCGTTCGACGCGGTGGGGGCACCCGATCCGACGCCGGGACGGTAGCTCGATCGGCGGACGGGGCCCGCGTCCGCGTCGCTCCTCCTGCGTCAGTTCAGCGTCGGATCACAGCGGGGCGGCAAGTCCTTGTGCGCCGCCTTGCCCTTGCGATCGAGGATCTCGATCAGCACGTCGAGGCGGCGCATCACGTCGGGCTCGGAGAGGATGCGGTAGCGCTCGTCGGCTTCGAGTTCCGCGGCCTCGGCGGCGGCATCGGCGATGGAGCCCGGGCCCGAATCGGGGCCGCGCACCTGAAGCGCCAGTTGGCGGATGCGGCCGACGCGCCCGCGGCGTCCCGGGAGGCGATCGAGCGTTTCGCGCACGCGCTCGGCGACGGCGCGGGGTTCGGCGCCCGCGACAGTGTCGAGCGCGGGGGCCGCGCGCACCTTGCGATACGGCGCGGACTGCGTTTCCGAGAGCACGACGGCGCGGAACAGCCCGTAGAGCAGGAGTTTGTAGCGACCGTCGTTCAACTTTTCGTGGCTGACGATCGAGCCCACGCAGACGGTTTCATGAAAGGCCGGGCTCTCGTTGTATTGGGTCTCCCAGCCCGGCTTCAACCACGCCATGGCGATCAGTTTCTCGCCTTCGAGCGCGTCGGCCACCATGTGACGGTAGCGGTCCTCGAAAATGAGGAGGGGCGCGATCGTATCGGGCAGGAGCACGAGGCTCGGCAGCGGGAACACGGGTACCTCACCCGAGAACTCGCGCAGCACGCGTTCGGCATCGAGGGGGGGGGAGTCGTCGGCCACGGAAGAAGTCTACCGGGTCTGTGGGGCCGTTCGTCGGGACCGTGGTTCGATGACGGGATGGACCGCGGCAAACTTGCCCACTTGCTCGATTTGGTAAAGCGCGGCGAGATCGGTGTCGAAGCGGCGGCGGACCGGATCGCACCCGGGAGCGGCCCCCCCGTGACGGCGACCGTCGACCACGAGCGGGCCGCCCGCTGTGGGTTTCCCGAGGTCGTGTACGCGCCGGGAAAGACGTCCGACGATCTGGTCCGGATCGCCGTCGAGATCCTCTCGCGATCGACCCGATTGCTGATCACGCGGGTGGACGACGCGCACTGGTCGGCGCTGTCGAGCGCGTTGCCCGACGCCGTTCGGCACGATCGCGCGCGAGCCGTGACGGTCCATCGGGGGGTGTCGCCGGTGCGGGTTCCGGGCATCGCGATCGTGACCGCCGGGACGTCCGACGTACCCGTCGCCGAGGAGGCGCGGGTGACGGCCGAGGCGATGGGGCAGGCGCCGGTCTCGATCTACGACGTCGGCGTCGCGGGGCTTCATCGGTTGCTGGCGCGCCACGACGAGATTCGGGCGGCGCGCGTGCTGATCGTGGTGGCCGGGATGGAGGGAGCGCTTGCGAGCGTCGTGGGGGGGCTCGTCGATCGGCCCGTGATCGCGGTGCCGACGAGCGTCGGCTACGGGATGAACCTCTCCGGCGTGACGGCTCTGCTCGCGATGATGAACTCGTGCGCGCCCAACGTTTCGGTGGTCAACATCGACAACGGCTTCGGCGCCGGCTACCTCGCGACCCTCATCAACCGCCCCTGTCCGTAAGGTTTTCTCGGAAGTGTCTGACACTTCCGAGAAAACCTTACGGTCAGGGGGGGGCGAGGTGGGTGAGGAAGAAGCGCGCCAGGGTCTCGAGGTGCTTCTTGCGGTTGGCAGGTTTGCGGAAGCCGTGACCCTCGTCGGGGAAGATGAGCGTCTCGACGGGGCGCCCCAATCGCTTCAGTTCGGCTTCGATCTGACGCGCTTCGCCGACCGGGACGCGCGGGTCGTTCTCCCCGTGCGCGACGAGCAACGCCGCCGTGATGCGGTCCAATTTGTGGATCGGCGAGATCGAACGGAGCAGCGCGCGATCGGAGAGCGAGCCGTACTCGGCCTCGCGCAACGCCCGGCGATACGACGACGTCTTCTCGAGGAACGTCTCGAAGTTGACGATGCCGACCGCCTCGGCACCCGCCACGAAGCGGTCCGGGAACTCCGTTAGAAGCGCCATCACCATGAATCCGCCGTAGGAACCCCCCATGACGCCCAGTCGCTTCGGATCGGCGTAGCCCTTCTCGACCAGCCAGTCGGCGGCGACCCTCGCGTCGCGCACGGCGTCCATTCGTTTCGCGCCGTCGTCGGCGTCGCGGAACGACCGGCCGCGCCCGGTGCTCCCGCGGACATTCGGCGCGAGTACGCCGAACCCCAGCGACAGAAGATATGCGCGGTCCGCGTGCCAGCCAGGGCGGTCCTCGCCCTCCGGCCCGCCGTGAATCGAAAGGATGAAGGGGAGTCCCTTCGCCTCCTTTGTGCGCGGCAACCAAAGCCATGCGTGAAACTCGGTCTTGTCCGGCGACTCGAGCTCGACCAGTTCTGGATTCTCCGGTAACGCATCGCCGAGGAGCGTTCCAACGTCGGCCAAAACGATCGTCGTAGACGTTGCGCCGATCGAGTCCCATCGCACGACGGACCCAGGCTCGAAGGGAGAGGACCGGCTCGAGAAGACTCGTCCGCTCTCGTCGACGAACAGCCCGGAGTACACGCCCGGCGGGCATCGCAGCGTTCCGAGTTCCTCGTTCGTCGCAACGTCGGCGATTGCGAGTTGGTCCGGCGCGTCGGAAGCGTTCTTCCGGATGTAGACCCGGCTGCCGTCGGTGGATACGGCCAGATCCTCGATGTCGCCCTCGAAGACGATGCATCCATGCCGTGTATCCTCGCCTTGTGCGGGAGTCCGGCGAGCTGCACCCGTCGCGAAGTCGTACATCCACGCCTCGACGTGGGTGTACGGATACTCTTCCGGGTACTCCTGCGTGAACACGACGTTCGAGCCGGTGCCTACGAAGCGGGCCTTTCCAACGGCGCTCGTCGTCCCGCTCAGTTGCGGGTGGATCTCCGTCAGCGAGTGCGACTTCACGTGAAAGTGAAACAGCGAAGCGTCCCGGTTCGACCGCTCTCGCACGAGCAGCAGGCGCTCGCCGCCTCGCGCGACGTCCTCCACTCGCCAACTCCCGCTCGCTGCGAACACGGCTTCCCCCTGGCGCGGTGGGTCGATCGTGCTTGAGTAGATGTGAAACGACGCGGGGTCTGCGCCGTTGGCTCGATAGAAAATGCGATCGCTCTCCGGCGTCCAAACGACGCTGCCTCGTTGGACGGCCCCACTCGCTTCGATTTCCGATGCGGCCCTCTTGTCTACGGCGGTCTCGACGACGAACAGCCCGGTGTTCTCATCCCCGTCCTTGTCGTAGCCGAGAATCACCTTCGAACCGTCCGGCGAGGGCACGGCGAACGAGAGCGACTGGGGGCGCGCCGTCAGTTGCCGCGGCGACTTCCCGTCCGCGTCGGTCACGAAGAGCTGGACGATGCCCGACACGCGCCGCGTGAAGAAGACTTTCGACCCGTCGCGGGACGCGCCGACGACGGCCGCGCCTGCGGCGTCGAGGTACGGCGCCGGGTCGGGGACCACGATCGCCGGGGCGCCCGGCGCGTCGTCGGCCCGGATCGGCGAAAGGGACCCGAGTCCGAGAAGGAGGATCGCCGCAGCGCGAGATCGGGCATTCATCGCAGGAGGGTACCGAAACGAAGGCCCGACGTCCCCAACGTCCGGTACAACACCCGGCCATGAGCCACCGCCCGCCCGCCTTGCTCGCGCTCGCCGACGGCAGCATCTTCCGTGGCACCGCCTTCGGTCACATCTGCGAACGCACGGGCGAGGTGGTCTTCAACACCTCGATGACGGGGTATCAGGAGATCGCGACCGACCCGTCGTACACCGGGCAGATCGTCTGCCTGACGTATCCGAAAATCGGGAACTACGGGGTCAATCTCGAAGACCCCGAGGCGGGCAAGCCCTGGATCGAGGGGTTGATCGTCCGCGAATTGTCTCCCATCGTCAGCAACTTCCGCGCGAGCGAAGACCTCGACGCCTACCTTCGGGCCGCGGGCATCGTCGCGATCGAAGGCATCGACACGCGGCGGCTCGTCCGACGACTGCGCGTCGACGGGTGCATCAACGGCATCCTCTCGAGTACCGAACTCGATGCGGCGAAGCTCGTCGCGCGCGCGAAGGCGGCCCCCGACATGAACGGCCTCGACCTCGTCAAGGTCGTCTCCTGCAAGGCGTCGAGCCCGTGGACCGAGGGCTATGCGAGCACGTTCGCGCCGGGGCCGACGGTGGCCGCCGGGGCCAAGCGTCACGCGATCGTCGCCATCGATTACGGCATGAAGCGCAACATCCTGCGCAGCCTGGTCGCCACGGGGTTCGATCCGTACGTCGTCCCCGCGACCGAGAGCGCGGCGGCGATCCTCGCGCGAAAGCCCTCGGGCGTGTTTCTCTCGAACGGCCCGGGTGACCCCGCCGCCGTGACGTACGCGATCCAGACGATCAAGGCGCTGCTGGGCAAGGTTCCCGTGTTCGGAATCTGCCTCGGCCACCAGATGATGGCGCTCGCGGCCGGCGCCAAGACCTACAAGTTGAAGTTCGGGCATCGCGGCGGCAACCAGCCGGTGATGGACCTCGACACGGGCAAGGTCGAGATCACGGCGCAGAACCACGGCTTCGCGGTCGACGTCTCGTCGCTTTCGAAGACGGGTTTTCGTGCCACCCACACGAACCTGAACGACGACACGAACGAGGGCATCGCGTCCGAGTCGCAGCGCGCCTTCGCGGTCCAGTACCACCCCGAGGCGGCGCCCGGGCCCCACGACGCGCTCCATCTCTTCGCGCGCTTTCGCCGCCTCGTCGAGACCGGCAAGATCACGCCGGCCGAACCGGTTCTCGCGGGCCGTTGACTTCGGTCGGCGTGCCCGACCTCTTGCGAGGCACGTGACGCCCTACGACCCGGAGTTCTATCGTTGGCAGCGCGTCGGAAGCCGGGCTTCCGCCGCCGTCGTCCTTCCGCGATTGCTCGAGTGGGTGCGCCCGTCGAGCGTCGTCGACGTGGGCTGCGGCGT
>JANNRO010000636.1:0-5441 GCA_031401505.1 Planctomycetia bacterium | reverse complement strand
TTCAAGATGAGCCCGGACGACCTGAAGAACGCGATCCGGTACGAGGCCGACAAGTACATCCCGTTCGACGTCGAGGAGGTCGTCCTCGACTGCAAGCCCTTCGAGGCGCCGGGCCTGGGCGAAGTCGGCCCCAACGAGATGCGCGTGCTCCTCGTGGCGTGCAAGCGCGCGCTGGTCGACGAGCAACTGCGCGTGCTCGTGGCGCTGGGCCTCCAGCCCGAGATCGTCGACCTCGACGTCTTCGCGCTGGGCAACGCGTTCGAGACGACGATGGGCTCGATCCCCGAGGGCGAGAAGGTGCGCGCGCTGGTCGACGTGGGCGCGTCGAAGACGAGCGTCAACGTGATGCGCGCCGGCGCCTCGCTCTTCACCCGCGAGATCCACGCCGGCGGCGACGCGTTCACGCAGGCGGTCGCGAACCGACTCGGGCTGAAGGACGCGGAGGCCGAGTCGTTGAAGCGCCGTCCGGGAGACCAGACCGAGCGCGTGCGCGCGGCCGTGACGTCGGCCGTCGACGATCTCGGGACCGAGGTGCGGCTCTCGTTCGAGTATTTCGAGAACCAGTTCGACCGCGGCGTCGACGAGGTCCTGCTGTCGGGCGGCGGCGCACGACTCGCGGGGATCGCCGACGACCTCGCGCGGATCGTCGGACGTCCGACGACGTCGTGGGATCCGACCGGCGACCTGCCGATCGCGGCCGATCGCGTGGACGCCGATGCGTTGCGCGAGCACTCGGGTGAGCTGGCGGTCGCCGTGGGACTCGCGTCGCGTCTGCGAAGGGATGTCTGACATGATCCAGGTCAATCTATTGCCTCCGGAGTACCGGCCGCAGGCCGGCACGCCCGTCGCGCGCTTCGCGGCGATCGTCTCGGGCGTCGTGCTCGTCGTCGGCGCGTCCTGCGCCTACGCCTACACGCACTTCGTCCAGCTCGCCAAGGTCAAGGAAGTCCAGGCGCTGCGCGAGGAGACGTGCCGCAGCAAGGAGGCGCAGCGCGACCGCTCCCTCGACATCCAGAAGGAGATCGAGGAATTCGAGCAGCGCCGGCGCGCGATCCAGACGATCAACCGCAACCGCGTGCTCTGGTCGCGCAAGCTCGACCAGTTCTTCGACGTCGTCGCCAACCGCGAGGCGCCCTACCAGGCCTGGCTCGACGAACTCGAGGTGCCCACCCAGCTCGCGACCAACCGGCGACAGGGCGCGCTCGGCGGCCCGGCCGACGGCGGGCAGATGCGCTTCTCGGGCTATCTCGCGATGGAGAAGGCCAACGAGGGCCCCGCGCAGAACAGCGCCTTCTACAAGGCGCTGACCGGCGACCCGGAGCAGAACCGGCGATCGAGCGAGTTCTTCGAGGACTTCCTCTCGATCACGAACCCGTCGCTCGACATCATCGATCGCAACCAGACGACCGCGAAGCTGTCTCCGCCGGTCGTCGGCGCGTTGAAGTACGAACTGAAACTGAAGGCTCCGGCGCTCGACGCACCGGCCAAGAAGAAGTAGGGGGCCGACATGGCGAAGATCACCGAACGCGGTCGGCTCTGGTTGACGATCGGGGCCTCCGTCCTCGTGGCGGGAGGCATCACGGCGCTCGTGTTCTCGGATCGCGCCGACATCAAGGCGACCGAGGAGGAGATCGCCTCGCTCGACGAGCGCATCGAGATGGCCGACGTCGAGATCCGCAAGACGAAGGACCGCGAGGACGAGGTCATCGTCTTCCGCGAGGTCCAGAACCGCGAGCTCGAGATCCTGCCCAAGCAGCAGGAGATCGCGAACTTCCACGCGAACCTCACGGTCTTCCTGACGAACGCCGGCGCGCGTTTCACGAAGATGCCGGAGAACTCGCCCAAGGAGAGCGAGTTGACGCGCGGCGTGTACGTCACGCCGAACACGATCGAGTGCGAGGCCGATTCGACGGCGCTGCTCCGCCTCGTCAACCTCATCGAGAACGACCCCCGCCTCGTGGCGGTCAAGGGCTTGAACGTCAAGGGTGGCGGACGCACGCAGAACGGCGAAGAGGGCGAGGCCCACAAGGTGCGCCTGCATCTCGAGACGTACTTCTACGCGCCGCCGGCCAAGGCGAAGGCGCCCGTCTCGATTCCCAACGTCGCCGAACGGCTCGAGGACCCCGTCATCCGCAAGAAGGTCTCCGACTTCCAGCCCGAGCGTCGCGACTCGTACGCGCTGCGTCCGGCCTCGGCGCGGCGCGATCCCTTCGTCGACTTCCGCAAGGAGATCGTCGCCGAGGACCCGCAGCTCGCGATCGATCGTCTGCGCACGCAGGAGTCGGTCGTCCTCGACATCGAGCGGAGGCACGACGAGATCCGCGAGAAGGCCGAGACGGAGAAGAGCCTCTCGGGCAGCGGCGCGCTCTTCCAGTACGACCGCGTCCGCCAGGAGCTCGACGAACTCGTCAACGACCTGCGCGTGCGCGTCGCCAACGTCGTCAGCATCCGCAGCGTCACGCTGCCCGAGCTGATGACCCGCAACGAGCGCGTGCGCCTCGCGATCGAGGAACTGGCGTCGACGAGGCAGAGCCTCCCGCGCGTGCTCGCGATCAACCGCGCCGTCGCCACCGAGACGCGCGACGCGATCCAGAAGGCGTTCAGCAACGGCGACTACCCCGAAGTGAACACGATCACGACGCAGTGGGAGCAGTTCCTCCGCGGCAAGATCGTGGACGAGAGCGCGCAGTCGTTGAACGACGAGATCCAGAGCTTTCGGCTCCGCTCCAAGAAGCTCTCGGAGTTCCACGCCAAGGGCGTCCACGTCACCGGCGTCGTCGTGAACAAGTTGTCGCCGTCCCAGTCGGTCGCGCTGATCAGCGGCGAGGTCCGCCACGTGGGGGACCCGATCGACAACAAGGGCGAGATCCGCGTCGTCGCGATCTCGGCCACGAGCGTCGAGTTCTCCTACCAGGGCGAGACGATCCGGGTCGGGCGCGACGCGGCGCCCACGCCGGCGGCGGGTGCCGGGGGCGGGCCCAACATCCCGATGAGCCGTCCTTCGGGCGCCGACCGCCGCCGATAGATCACGTACCGGGATCGCCTCGTCGGGTTGCGGGAGGGGCGGCGCCAGGGGCGGTCCCGAGGCCTGCGACTCGGCGGCTGCGGTCGCGACGCGATTCCCGCCCGATTTCGATCCGGGCCCGGGGAGTGCGACCCCCCGGGGCCCGATTCCTGCCGGTGGGCCTTCGGTTCGGGAGCCCGTCCGCCGATAGGGAAACGGCGCTTTCAGGCGCCGGTCGCGGGGCGGCGACGCGGACGGACCTTGATTTCCGTCCGTGACGGACCGACAACAAGAACGGACGGCAAGCGTCGAAGTCGTTCTCCCCGGGACCCTCCCGGGCGGCGTTTCGGCGTTGTCAGGAGGCCCCTCATGCGGATCGGCACCTTCGCGCGCGCATCCTTCGTCGGGACCGTGCTGCTCGGCACGGTCGTGTCGCTCACCGCTCCCGGACGCCTGGCGTCCGCGGGCGACGCGACCGACGCGGCGAGTTATCGCGAATTCGACGTCGGCGACGGTCGCGTGACGTTCGACGTCACGGACGTGTCGCTCAAGCAGTTGGTTGCCGATCGCATCCAGCCCAAGACCCGCGTCAACATCTTCATCGCCCCCGAGGCGGAGGCCGAGAAGGTGTCGCTGCGCGTCGTCGACCTCCATTGGGTGCACGTGCTCGACGCGATGGTCGCCAAGATCGGCGGCGTCATCGTCCGCAAGGATCTGAGGCTCCTCCAGATCGAGCGTCCGACGCCCGTGACGATGTCGTTCACGAACGAGGACGTCCAGCAGGTGATCAAGACGATCGGCTCGAGCGCCGGCGCCAACATCACGGTTTCTCCTGCGGTGCAGGGCACGGTCACGGTCAATTTCACGAGCGTGCCGTGGCGCGCGGCGCTGAAGTACGTCGTCGAGACGGCGGGCAACTACAGCCTCGTCGAAGAGGACTACGGCGTGCTGCGCGTCGTTCCGACCGAGCAACTCGAGCTCGCCAGCGACAGCTACACGTTCCGTTACCTCCGGCCGCCCCCGCCCTACAAGGGCATCGTGAAGGGCGGAGCCAGCGGCGGGACCTCGTCGTCCTCCTCGGGCGGCGGCGGCTCGGGCGGCTCCGCGTCGGTCGGCGCCGACATCATCGAGAACAACGTGTTCGTGCCCTCCGACGACCCGTCGAAGGCGGAGTCCTCGTTTCCGATCGTGGCGGCGCTTCGCGCGATCGTCGATCCGGACGGCGGACGCGTGGTCTACATCCCCGGTTCGAACGCGATCCTCTTCACGGGGAAGGCCCCGCACGTGCGACGCATCAAACAAATCTGCGAGCAACTCGACATCGAGCCGCCGCAGGTGTTCATCGACATGAACTTCATCTCGACGTCGTTGAACGACACCACCGACTTCGGCATGCAGAGCGATTCGGGCATCCAGATGGGCGTCACCGGCGCGGGCATCCAGCACCGGCTCCCCTTCGCGGCGAGCGGCGGCGGCTGGTCCGACTTCATCTCCGGCACCGCGTTCCCGCCGCCTTCGGCCGCCGGGTTCAACTACGGCACGCTCGACTTCACCCAGACGAACATGCTCTTCAAGTTCCTGAAGCAGAACGGGTGCTCGAAGATCATCCAGGCGCCGAAGATCCTCGCGCTCGACAACCAGGAAGCGACGATCTTCGTCGGCGAGTCCATCCGGTACGCGCGCAGCACCGCGGCGTCGAACCAGAACGGCGGCCTCACGTTCTCGGTCGAGGAAGACCAGAACAGCCCGGTCAACGTGGGCTTCCAGTTGCTCGTGATCCCGCACGTCATCCCGGGCGAGAACAAGATCATGTTGCTGGTGATCCCGCAGCAGCGGTCGCTGAGCGGTACGACGAGCCCGATCCCCGGCTTCGAGCGGCTGACGGTGTCCGGTCAGACGATCGATCTCCCTCGCGTCGCGTCGAGCACGATGGTGACGCAGATGATCCTCCGGGACAAGGAGACGGCCGTCATCGGCGGCCTCCTCGAGGACCGTGACACGAATTCGCAGGACAAGGTGCCGGGGCTCGGCGATCTTCCGATCCTGGGCCTCCTCTTCCGCGGGCAGTCGAAGGCGAAGATCCAGCGCAACCTGATCATCACGATCACCCCGCAGATCCTGCGTGGCTCGGACGCCGCGAACACGACCATGGGCGACGAACTCTCGGGTCGGAGCGAGCGCCTGAAGGGTCAGTGGGATCAGCTCGGCAGTCCGTCCCAGCAGCCGTGCCAGAAACCGGGCGTCGTGATGTCGCCCGCGCCGGTGATGTCGGCCCCGATGCCGGCTCCGATGCCGGTCTCGGTTCCGGCCGCGCCCGTCCCGGTGGCTCCCGCGAAGTAGCCCGCCGACGCCGAGTCGTCCGCCGATCGGGCGAATTCTGCCGCGCCGCGCCCCGTAGGCCGGGGCGGCGGGTGCAAGTGCGGGGGCGGAATGGGCC
>JANNRO010000635.1:0-3949 GCA_031401505.1 Planctomycetia bacterium | reverse complement strand
CTCGATCTCTTCGTCGGCAACTGGTACGTGAACTACGGCGACGACGCGCTCGAATGCCACCCCTCGCGTCTTTATCGCGGCGTCGGCGAAGGCACGTTCGTCGAGGTGACCGAGAAGGCGGGCCTGCTCGGCGTCGCCGAGTCGGGTCGTCGGGACAGCCGTCGCCCGGTCTACGGCGTCTCCCACATCGACTGGGACGGCGACGGCGACGAGGATCTCCTCGCATGCGCGTACGGACGCCAGTGGAACCAACTCTGGCGCAACAACGGTGACGGCACGTTCACCGACGTCGCCGACGCGACGAACTTCGACGGCGACGCGGACGAGAGCGGGAAGTACCCGCCCGAGATTCAGAAGGAACCGAGGCTCGCGGGTCGCCCCGACGAGAAGCCGTTCCGCAGCAACGGCAACACGTTCGATTGCCCGGCCGCCGACTTCGACGGCGACGGCGACTTCGACGTGTTCCTGGGTGAGATCACGCATTGGTGGGCGGGACCGTCGTCGGACCGATCGACGCTGCTCGTCAACGGCGGCGCCTCGAAAAAGTTCGCGTTCTCGCGCGAGGAGCGCGGGATCGTCCGCGAGCACAAGACGCCCCGTTGGAACCAGGGCGACATCTTCGCCGGGTGGATCGACGCCGACGGCGACGGCTACGAGGACCTGTTCATCGCGTCCGGCGACTACCCCGACGACCAGCGGTTGCGGCTCTTCGAACAGGGAGCCGATCACTCGTTCTGGGAGACGACGACGCATCGCGGCATCGACTGGACCAATTGCTCCCAGCCGACCGTCGCCGATCTCGATCACGACGGTCGCCCCGAATTGATCCTCGGCAACTCGAACATGCGCGCGAGCGCCGAGCAGGCGAAGGCGCGTGTGCTCCGCCCCGCCGTCTTCTCGATGCCCGGCGGCGCGCACTTCGTCCGCATCGCGCTCGAGGGCAAGGGGAAGGGCGGGGCCAATCGCTCGGCCATCGGCGCACGGATCGTCGTGCGCTCGGGCGATCTCGTCGCGACGCGCGAGATCTTCGGCAGTCGCGGCTGCGGCGGACAGCTCGACGAGTGGGCGGCGACCATCGGACTCGGGTCCCGTCCGTCGATCGACTCGATCGAGGTGCGTTGGCCCGACGCGAAGGGCACGATTGAGACAACGGGGCCGATTCCCGTCGATCGCACGGTACGACTGCGTGAGGGCGCACCGGTCGAGGTCTCACCTCCGTGAAGGGCGACGTCCCCATCGATCGGCCGACGGGACCCGCGTCCGACGCCCGGGGTCCTTCCCCGGACGCCTGCGTCCACGGGGGCGCGTTCTTCGAGGCGATCGGCGACGCGTTCGACGATTTGTCCCGGCGAGAACGGGTGGTCAACGCCGACGTCCTCGACGCGTGGTTCCCGCCGAGCCCGAAGGCGATGGCCGCGCTGCGCGAGCACTTGGACTGGCTCGTGCGCACGTCGCCGCCGACGCACGCCGAGGGGCTCGCACGGACGGTGTCGGCGGTGCGTGGCGTGCCGGAGTCGTGCCTTTTGACCGCGGCGGGCTCGTCGGACCTGATCTTCCTCGCGATGCGGGAGTGGTTGACTCCGTCATCGCGGGCCCTCGTACTCGACCCGACATACGGCGAATACGAGCACGTGCTGACGCATGTCGTCGGTTGCCGGGTCGATCGGTTCCCGCTGTCGCGTGCGGACGGCTACGAACTCGACGTCGAGCGTCTCGGGCGTTCGATCCGGGCCGAGCGCCCCGACCTCGTGGTGCTGGTCAATCCAAACAGTCCGACGGGACGACACGCGCCGCGCGGCGCCCTCGAAGCGATGCTCGCGCGGGTACCGAGTTCCACGCGCGTCTGGATCGACGAGACCTACGTCGACTATGCCGGGTCGTCCGAGTCACTCGAACGGTTCGCGGTCACGCGGTCCAACGTCGTCGTCGCCAAATCGCTGTCGAAGGCGTACGCGTTGAGCGGGCTGCGAGCGGCCTATCTGTGCGCCGACGCCGCGCTCCTCGTGCCGTTGCGGCGCTTGACGCCGCCGTGGGCGGTGAGCCTGCCTGCGCAGGTGGCGGCGGTGAAGGCGCTGGCGGATGCGCCCTACTACGCGGCACGGTGGCTCGAGACGGCGGCGCTCCGCGAGGCGCTGGCGCTGGACCTCCACCGACGCGTCCGCGCCGAGGTCGTGCCGAGCACCACGAACTTCGTGCTGGCACACTTGCCAGGCGACGCTCCGACGGCGGCCGCGATCGTCGAGCGATTGAAGGCCGACGGGCTCTACCTCCGTGACGCGTCGGCGATCGGCTCGGGGCTCGGGCCGCGTGCAATTCGAGTCGCCGTCAAGGACGCGCGCACGAACGTGTGGATGGTCGACCGAATCGCCGCTGCGTCCGCTCGGGGCTGACGAGTTGTCGGGTTCGTCCGACGCGGTCAGATCCTCCGTTGGCGGATCGCATGGCCCTTGCGACACTTCCGCCCTCCCCAGACCCGACGGAGTCATCGCATGCCCGGAATCCAAGATCTCATCCAGATGGCCGGCAAACTCGGCATCAATCCCGGCGCCGCGACGGCCGGAGCGGGCGGGCTGCTGAACCTCATCAAAGAGCATGCGGGCGCGGTGGATCTGGGCAAGATCACATCCGCGATCCCGGGGCTGGGCGACACGATGTCGAAGGCACCCTCGGGCGGCGGCGGAATCCTCGGCAAGATCGGCGGCATGTTCGGCGGCGGCGCGGGCGATGCCGGAGCGCTGATGGGGATGCTCGGCAAGGCGGGCATCAGCGCCGACAAGATTCCCGGCTTCGTCACGGCGTTCATCGGCTTCCTGAAGGCGAACGTGAGCCTCGACATGCTGAAGGGCATCCTCGCGAAGGTCGGCCCGCTGAAGGACTTCCTGCCGAAGTAGCGCTCGATGTCTCAAACGACTCGGAAGACGCTCCAACTCGTCGTCGCGCTCCTCGTCGCGGTCGCCTACCTCGCGTTCGAGAACGGCTGGTTCGGTGCGCCCAAGCCGGGATCGCAAGCAGGGCCCCGCACGGCACCCGATCGAGGCGGGGCGGTTGCGGTCTACGATCCAGCGAGCGCCGATCCCAACGACGCGATCCCCGGAGGCGGGCTCGCGGCCCACGAGGGTGTCGATGGCGGCCACACGCTCGACCGTCACGTGGGCCGCACGGTCGAGCAACTGCGTCGTCGACTCGAGCAGGAAGACAAGCGTGAAGTTTCGACGTTTCCCGACGTCGCGTCGGCCGACCGCTTCGTGGGGCAAGCGCTCTACGACCGACGTGCCGACGTCGCTCGATGGCTCGCGTCCGACCCGTCGGGCAACGAGGCGTTCCCTTCCCGACTCGGAACGGCCGCGGGCAGCGTGCTGCGGCGCGGTGCGTCCGGCGTCGTTGCCGGCCGATCGGTCCAGGTCGTCTTGGCCCCTTCGCGGCGATTCCGCGAGGGGTTCCGCATCGTGACGGCGTACGTCACGCTTCCGTAAGGGCGGGCTCATGCCGACCGGCATCCAGAAACGACTTCCCGGCCTCTACCGCCTCTTCGCCGCCTACGTCAATCAGGATTGGGACGTCCATGGGGCGACGGTCGACGACGCCATTCGAGCGTTCCTCTCCGAATCGAAACCCGCCGCGGTCGCGAAGGTGTGCGCCGAGTTGGACACGCTTCTCTCGATGAAGCTCTCCGACGACCGTCTCGACAAGACGCTGACCTCGCTCCGCTGCGGCTACGACTGGTCGAAGGCGGGCGGCTCCCTCGCGTTCCTCACCCACATCCGCACCAAGGTTTTCTCAAAAGTGTCAGACACTTCCGAGAAAAACCTGCGCCGCGGTCAGAAGGCAGGCGACGACGATCCGTCGGCGGCGACGCGATAGGGAGTCCAGAGGAGCGCGACCGGGCTCGCGACGAGGTCCGACTTGCGCGGGGTGACCTTCACCTCGACGAGGGCAACAGACGAGCCGT
>JANNRO010000634.1:0-3307 GCA_031401505.1 Planctomycetia bacterium | reverse complement strand
CGTGCGTCGATCGACTGGTGCAGCGAGCGCACGATCGGCGGACTCGGCGCGATCGCCTCGCTGACGAGCGAGGCGGTTTCCACGCCCGAGTGGTTGATCTCCTGGATCAGGTAGATCCAGGGGGGCGGAAGCTCGCCCGACCACGGGGGCGCCGCATCCCGGACCTCGACGAGCGTCGAGGTCATGAGCACCCGCTTCGGCGCGTTCGGCGTCGCGACCGTCGTGGTCATCGACGCCTGATGGAGCCGCACGCCCGACTCGACGTCGTAGATCGACAGGCGACCGTCCGCTTCGCTCCCGGTTGCGATCCACATCGCGTCGTAGCGCTTCGCGCTCGAGACGAACGCCCGGCGCGAGACCCGAACGCCTTCGAGCGCCGCTTGCGTCGCGGTGCGCAGGATGGCCGGATTCATCCAGGTATCGCCACCGGCCCCCGGCACCCCGACGATCGCGTCCCTGCCGAGATACGCCGGGTCCGCACCGGGTGAGAGCCGCCATCTCGCGACGGACAATACGGAGTTCGCCTCGGTCAACGCGACGACGTTGACTTGGGAGTACCCGCGGACGCTCGCCGCGCCCGCCGCACGCGCGCCGTCGGCGCCCACCCATTCGCCCTCGGCGTCGAGTCGGACGGACGTCGCGGGGTCGTCGATCGGCGTCTCGCTCGTGGCGTACGTGACGCGGGTTCCGGCTTTCACCCAGCCCGGAGCGGCTGACCCGATCAGGGCGGGAAAGAGCCGGAGCGACTCGCTCGAGTCGGGCGCGACGGCGAGCGCGGCGGCCGATCGCCCGGGTGACAGCCGAGACGTCGGCAATCGACCGGAGACGGGCGCGCCGGGGTTCGAGATCGCAGCGACGACTTCGGCGAGATCGGGCCGATCGACCGGGGTTTCGCCCACGCGGACGTATCGGACAATCCCCTCCGCGTCGATGACGAACACCGCCGGGAGCGCGAGTTCCTCCTCACGCTGTCGCACGCCGAACTTCTGCGCGATCGAGAGGTCGGGATCGGAAATGAACCGATAGGACAGCCCCATGCGTTCGCGCACGGGATCGAACGCCGCCGGCTCGTCTGCGCTGACGACGATCAGAGTGGCTCCCCGGCCCTCGATGTCTGCCAGTCGATCCTGCAACTGCCCGAGTTGCCTTCGACAGGGAGCTCACCAGGCGCCCCGGAAGAAGACGATCACCGACGTGCGCTGGCTCGGCGTGCCGTCGATGTCGGGAGCCTTCGCGCCCACCGCCACCGGGGTGTCGCGATGGTCGAAGACGACCTGCGCGAACTTTCCCTCCATGTCGTCGGAGATCACTTCGCGCTCGTATGGCCCGGCGGGACGCACGGGACCGACCGGCCCCGGTGCGCGCGGTGCGCTCGTCGTCGCGTGCTCCGATGTCTCGGGCTCGCCCCGCTCGCCGCACGCCGACGCACCTGCGAGGAGTCCCAACGCGCCCAGTGCCATGGCCGTGCGCTTGATGCATGGACTCGTCGGCCCGCGCGCCGCAATCCGCGCCCGAGCGGGATCATCCACCCGGTTCATTGGTTGGCTCGAACGATGTCGCATCTGCGACGACGATACGCGCCGCGCAGGGCCACGCGGGAATCGATCGCGTGACACCAATTCTCCGTGATCACACCGTTGCCGGGACCTTCGACCATCGACGCTGCGATGCATCCACGCGCCGAACGCGCCCGATGGACGGGCCCCCCGGTTCTTCGGTCGACATGCCCGGGACCCATGGGGTGAATCCCGGCTTGCCGCTCGTTGCAGTCTTTCGCGCGGACGCCCGGGCGACGAGCGCGAGAAAGCGGGACCGAAGCCCCGGGACTCGATCGACGTGCGCGGCGAGCCGGATCGAGACAGCGTGTCGTTCATGCGGTCCGGTCGGGGCCGTGGCGCTCGCCGACTCGTGACAGGATGGTGCATGGCGCGGCATTCGCTCTTCGCACCGGATGCGCGCCGCACCCATCGCGATCGGACTCGCCCTCGCCGCGATCTGCACGGCGGGTTGTCTCGTTCGACGCGGAGGTCGAGATCGAGGCGATGCCGAAAACTGCACGGGACCCGCGTCCGACACCGTGACCGGGCCGGGCGTCGTCCTCATCTGCCTCGACACCCTTCGAGCCGACTCGCTCTCGCTCGACTCCGGACGCCCCGTCCACATGCCACGGCTCGAAGCGTTCGCGAGGCAGAGCGTCGCGTTCGCCGACGCGGTCGCACCCGCCGCGTGGACGGGACCGTCGATCACGTCCCTCCTGACCGGTCTCGACCCGTCGCACACGGGCGTGATGGGCCTCCCGGAGCGGACCGGCGACCTCTCGGACTCGGTGCTGACGCTCGCGCAGCGCGTCGTCGTGACGGGCCGACACACGGCGGCCGTGACGTCGGGACTCTGGCTCGTCCCCGGAACCAGCGCGCTGCGCGGATCGACGTACGGCGGATTCGGCCTCGACGCCGACCCGGAGGGCGTGCTCGAGACCTGGAACGCGGCCCGACCGAAGGGGGTGCCGTTCCTGCTCTTTCTCCACGCGCTGGCGGCCCACGACCCCTACCTCGACAAAGTCGACGCCGGGCCGCCATCGCCCGACCGGAAATTCTCCGCCGCGGACGAGACCCGCGCGCGTGCGATTCGCGTGGCGATCGAGCGGGGAGGCGCGTTCTCCTATGACGACATCCGTTGGTCCGTCGAGGCCTGCGTACGATCGCAAACGACCCGAGAACGCTTGGGCTTGATCCTCGGACGACCGGCGTTCGAAAAGCTCTTCGGCATCCAGCGCCGTTGGCTCGACGACGAGTGCGAGCGCGACCCGCTCGTCGCGACGCTGGGCGAGCGACTGCGCGCGGCGTACGTCGAGGGTCTGTCGTCGGTGGATCGGATGTTCGGGCGCATGGAGGATGCGCTCACCGCCCTCCACCTCCCCGAGGACACGATCGTCGTCGTCGTCGCCGACCACGGCGAGGCGTTCGGCGAGCACGGCACGCTCCTCCACGGCCGACGCCTCCACGACGAGATGGTGCGCGTGCCGATGCTCGTGCGCGCGCCCGGTCGCATGGGCGCGGCGCGGGTGGTGCGGGGAGACGCCGGCCTCATCGACGTCGTTCCGACGGTTCTCGAGCTGATGGGGGTCGCGCGACCTGCGGGACTCGACGGCATTTCGCTCGTTCCATCGATCGCGGGGGCGACCCCTCTCCCGGAACGTGCGATGCGGGCCTACGAAGAGCGCTACCGCTACGAAAACAACCAGGCGTTGATCGAGCGACTCGAGTCGATCCGCACGACGCGTGCGAAGTGCCTCGTCACCCGTCGC
>JANNRO010000633.1:0-1971 GCA_031401505.1 Planctomycetia bacterium | reverse complement strand
CAGCCGCCGTTTTCGAGCCGTTGGCCCGTCGGCTCGCTCAAGACAAGGGTCTCGAGATCGCCGCGAGCGGAGCCGCCGAGCCGTCGGACACGCGCCCCGTCGTCGATCTGCGCGTGCTCGGCGAAAAGGAACTCTTCGCGTGGCCGACGGGCGCAACCAATCCCCGCGTGACGATCGACGCCGGGACGATCGTCGTCGATGGCACGTCGTACGTGGGGAAGGATCTGTCCCTGCTCCTCAACGCGAACGACGGGCCGGCCCCGCGCACATGGTTCGTCGCGACGACGGAGGCGGCGGCCGCGCGCGCGAAGTACCTCCCGTACTACGGTTGGGACTCGTTCGCGGTCTTCGAAGCCGGGAAGCGAACGCCGACCGCGCGTGGCCGGCTCGACACCGGCCCCCGGGCAACGCGACGCGCGATCATGCACGGCGGACCCGCGGCGCAAGACATCGATCGCACGATCGCCCGCCTCTCCTCCGAAGAGTTCGACGGTCGAAAGCCCGGCACGGCGGGCCATACGAAGGCGGTGGAGTTCCTCTCCGCGCAACTTCGGGGAGCGCTCGGTTCGGAGTCCGAACCGCTCGAGGTCGAGTCGCGCCCGTTCGGGCTCGGAGTCGCCGACCTCACGTCCTCGCGGGACCTGACGGTCACGTCGAAATCGGGCACGGTCGTGCTCAAGAACGCATTCCGGCCGATGTGCGCCTCGCCCGCGCGCGCGAAGGGGACGCCCCTCGCATTGGGTGAAGGTGACAATCCCGTTCCGTTGCCGGGGCGAATTCCCGACACGTCGCCCGAGGGACTCGAGCGGACGTGGAAGCAGATCGAGATGGGCGCGGCCCCCGCGTTGTTCCTCCTGCCCTCGCCCGCGGCCCGCAAGGCGCTGGCTCCATTGCTCGACGCGCCCGATCTCCTGACCGAGGAATCGGTGGCCGAATTGGCGGCGCCGGGTCGCGACGGAGCCGTGCATCCGCGCCCCGTGTTGGCTCCTTGGATCGCCGCACGACGCACGCGCGCGTTCCCGGGTCTTAGGCCCCTGCCCGTACCCGTGCTGCTGCTGACCGA
This sequence comes from Planctomycetia bacterium, assembly GCA_031401505.1. Lineage (GTDB taxonomy): Bacteria > Planctomycetota > PLA2 > PLA2 > JAEUHO01 > JANNRO01. The sequence goes on along the minus strand of JANNRO010000633.1, from coordinate 908 downwards.
CGAAGCCTACGAGACGATCTTCGCGATGGAAGACCACATCTCGGTGGACTTCGAGATCGCGTGGGGTCCCGAGCGAGCGACGGCCGACGCGGGAAAGGGCGGGGTCAATCTCGTATCCTCGTGGTTGCCGGCGGGACTCTCGAAGGAACGCCCGCCCGTCGTCGTCGTGTCGGCGCACTACGACTCGTTCGGCCGGGACGGCGAGCGCTTTTTCGCCGGCGCCGACGACAACGCATCGGGCGTCGCGTGCGTGCTGGACGCACTGAGGGGGCTGAAGGCCGATTGCGCCGCCGCGAGCCGCGGCCTCGTCGTCTGCTTCTTCGACGGCGAGGAATGGGGTCTTCAAGGCTCACGTGCCCTCGTCCCCGAACTCTCGAAACACTACGACGTGAGAGCCGTCGTCAACGTCGACGCGGTCGGCCGTGTGAAAGACGACGAGGTCTACGTCGTCGGACTCTCGACGCATCCCGAGTTGGGCAAGGCCGCCACCGAATCGCTCTCCGCTTCCGGTCTTCGCGTGGGCCGCGACATCGACAAGTACGCCTACACGGAGGGATCCGACCACTGGCCCTTCCACCAAGCCGGCATCCCCGCGGTCACGTTCTGGGCCAGCGACTACGGGACGATGAACACCGCCTCCGACACGCCGGATCGGGTGGATCCGGTCGGCGTCTCCCGTCTCGCCGTCTCCGTCCGCGCCCTCCTCCGCCGCCTCCTCACCGCCCCCTGAAGGTTTTCTAGAAAGTGTCAGACACTTCCTGGAAAACCTTCCGCCTCACATCGGGAGATCGGGGCAGCCGATGTCGACTTCGCCGTTCAAGTACGGGTTGTCGCGGCGCTCGACCGCCATCGTCGAGGACGGGCCGTGCCCGGAGTGCACCTCCATCTCGTCGGGCATCGGCAGGATC
>JANNRO010000632.1:0-4582 GCA_031401505.1 Planctomycetia bacterium | reverse complement strand
CGGCGGAGCACAAGGGGGAGCCGAGCGCGTACACGCACGCGAAGCTCGGCGACATGACGGTCGAACAGCTCGCGGGCGGCTGCGTCGTCGCCATTACGAGAGAGCCGAACGAGCTCCTCGTCGCTGCGCAGCGAGCTCGGGTCAAGCGGTTCCGCGGACACGACATCCGCCTCCGGGCGCGATCCTAGTCCTTCGTGGGTTGCCCCGCAAGGTCGCCCCGCGGGAGAGCGGTCATGTCACAGCCACCCTGGCGACCGCAATAGGGAGGTACCGGGGCACTTCGCCTCGGCGCGCCTCGGAGGCGCCGACCTCGAAGGGAAGGAATCATGCGTACCGCTGCCGTCCGTCTTTGGCCCCGCGTCTCGATCCCGGCGTTCCTCGTCGCGACTGCAGGCCTCGTCTTTGCCGCCTCCGGAGACCTCGATCCCTCGTTCGGCTTCGGCGGCGTCGCCGTGACCGAAGATGGTCCCAACGGCGGAGCGCCGAACGACATCGCCGTCCAGGACGACGGTCGTATCGTCGTCGCCGGCATCGACGGGAACGTGAGCCCATACGAATGGCTCGTGCGGCGGTACGAAGCCGACGGGACGGTGGATTTCTCGTTCGGCGCGGGCGGCTCCGTCTCGCTCTTTGAGGCCGCCGGCGGCTGGTTGGCCGACGTCGCGCTGGACGCGAGTGGGCGCATCCTCGCGGTTGGCGACGCCGGGCCGAGCCCATCGAAAAGCGCGCTCGTGCGCCTCAACGGCGACGGCACGGTTGACTCGTCGTTCGGCTCGGGAGGGGTCGTGATGACGTCGCTCGGCACGGCGGCCACAGTGGGTCGCGCAGTCGCCGTCCAGTCGGACGGAAAGATCCTCTTCGCCGGGAACCTCATGCTCGCCGGCACGAAGAAGTCCGGTCCGCACAACGCCATCTTCCTCGCCCGATGCCACGCGAACGGCGCTCTCGACACGTCCTTCGGGACCGGCGGCGTCACGACCAGGGACCTGACGACGGCGAACGACATCGTCCATCCCGGCGCGATCGCGCTCCAGTCGAACGGCAAGATCCTCCTTGCGGGCAGCGCGGGCTCCGATCGCTGGGCGATCACGCGCTACCTCGCGAACGGCGCGGCGGACGCCGGATTCGGCGTCGTCAAGTTCACGGGGCGCACGATCGGCGGGCTGGCGGTCGACGCCCAAGACCGCATCGTGGCCTCGGGCAACGCTCCGACCGGCGGTTCCGTCGTCGTCCGCTACACGGCGGCCGGCACCGTCGACGCCAGCTTCGGAACCTACGGCGCGACCACGGTCGCGGCCGATCACGGAAACGCAGGGCCAGTCATCGACGCGGACGGCAGCATCGTCTTCGCCGGCACGATCTCGCCTTCGGCCTCGCTCCCCAACTGGAGGCAGGCGGTCGCAGTCCGCGTGCTCTCCAACGGCGGTCTCGACGGCTCGTTCGGGACGGGCGGGATCGGTGATGCGATCGACGTCTACCCCGCGTACTCGTCGTACTTCGACTCGAACCTCCCCACCGGGCTCGCCCTCGATGCGGACGGCCGCGTCCTCGTGGCGGGGCAGGCGGTCGGAGTGAGCGGGAGCGGCCCGTTCGCGACGACGCGACACATCGCCTGGTTCGTGGGAGCACACATGCCGGAGTGACGTCGGGTTGGTGTCTCGGCGCGCGGGCTTCGGTCCGCGCGCCGTCGTCTCGGAGGTGGACCTTCGCCGCCCACTCGTCAAATTGGTAGGATGCGCCACGGACGTCCATGTTGCCGGAAGCCGATCGCCAGGAACGGGCCACGGAGATCCTCGTCTCGTGGCGGGAGCAGCGCGAGCGCGGAGACGCGCTGGGCGCCGACGAGCTGATCCGGTTGCATCCGGACCTCGTCGACGAACTACGCGAGGGGCTCGCGGCTTACGCTCTCCTCGACGACGCGTTCGCGCAGATGGAGGCGAGCGTCGCGATCGTCGGGGGCGCGACGACCACGTCGAATCATTGCGCGCCGTCCCCCGACCGGATCGGCGACTACCGGATTGTGCGCGAGATCGCCCGCGGTGGAATGGGGATCGTCTACGAGGCAGAGGAACTCTCGATGCGACGTCGCGTCGCATTGAAGGTGCTCTACCCGGGCGTCATCTCGGACCCGAAGTCAGTCCACCGCTTCCAGCGCGAGGCGCAGGCCGCCGGTCGTCTCCACCACACGAACATCGTCCCGGTGTACGGGCTCGGCACGGACGGCGGGACGTGGTTCTACGCGATGGAGCTGGTCGAGGGTCGACCGCTGCACCAGATCGTGGCGGACCTCCGACGGCTCGAGGGCGAGCGAAATGCGGCCGCAGCGCCGGAGTCGGCGTCCGCAGCGCCGTCGAGCGGCTTTGGGACGGGGAGCGGCGCTCGTGAGGAGTACGTGCGTATCGCCCGCGCGTTTGCCGGCGTCGCCGACGCTCTCGCGACGGCGCACAACGCGGGCGTGATCCACCGCGACGTGAAGCCAGCCAATATCCTGCTCGACGCGAACGGGACGCTGAAAGTGCTCGACTTCGGCCTAGCACGCATCCAGGACGATGGCGTCGGCGTAACGAAGACCGGGGACATCGTCGGCACCCCCGCCTACATGAGCCCCGAGCAAGCGCGCTCGGGCGTCGCCGACGCGCGATCCGACGTCTATTCCCTTGGCGCCACGATGTACGAGGTGCTCACGCGCCGGCCGCCGTTCGAGGGAAAGGACGTAGGTGAAGTGTGGCGCCAAGTCCTACGCAGCGATCCGCCGCCGCCCCGGCGCTGGAACCGTCGCATTCCGCGGGACCTGGAGACCATCGTCGTCAAGGCGATGGAGAAGGACCCCGGCCGCCGATACGCCACCGCGGCGGCGATGGCGCACGATCTCTTCTTGTTCGCGGAGGGCGCGGCCATCCGAGCGCGGCGCGTCGGGCCCTTCGGACACGCGTGGCGGATCGTGCGACGAAATCGACTGCGTTCCGCCCTCGCCGGCTCCGTCGTCGTGCTCGCCGCCGCGACGGCGACCTTGCTGGTGCAGCGGGCGCGCGAGGAGGCGCGGCGCATCAACGAACAGTACGACAGTCTGCTCGACAATGCGCAGGCCCTACTGACGAGCGGCGCCACGACGCTCAATTTAAGCGGCCGCTCCGGCGTGTCTGCGTCGATCATGGGGACCGTGAGGGAGATGCTCGACACGGCCATACGGATCGCTCCGGAGCGGCCCGAGGGGCACCTCGCGATCGCGGTTACGTTCGTCGACGCCGCACCACAGAGCCTTTCTGCATTGGAGCGATCGCGCTCACTTGGGCTTCCAGAGCGGACCTAGTGGCTCGTCCGCGCAACGCTCCTGCGCCGGGGTCTGCGGGGCCCCGAGGCGGAGGAGGCCCTCGCCCATGTCCGGGCACTTCCGGATCGAGGATCCGCCCGTGAGGCGCAAATCGAGGGAATGCTGCTCCTCTTCGAGAACCGGCGCAAGGAGGCGATCACCGTCCTGACGACAGCCCTCGAACGCAGTCGAACCAACGGCGAGATCCCAAGCGCGCACATCCTTTTCGACCGGTCCGTCGCACGCGAAGGCGAGGGCGACCTCGAGGGAGCGCTCGAGGACATGGTCGCGGCTCGAGAATCCTGGAGATCCGCCCAACCCTTTTTCACCGTCCGGTTGGCGTCACTTTGGCGGCGGTTGGGTCGCGTGGCCCTCGCCGACGAAGGGTTCGAACGGGCGATCGCGACGGCGCGAGAGGTCGGCTCCATTTCAGCATGGACGGTGATGTGCTTCGCGACCTGGACCGCCAGCGAGTGGCTCTGGCTGGAGCGATGCGGGAGAGAGATGATCGCCGCACACCCGGATCAGACCTACGGCTACGTCGCTCTCGCGGAGTCGTTGCGGAAACGCAAGATGCTCGAAGAGTCCGAGCGCTGGGCTGATCGGGCCGTGCACCTCGACCCGCGCTCCGTCGGTGCCCTATCAACTCGCTCCGCCGCCCGGCTCGACAGGGGCGACCTCGACGGCGCCGACAGCGACTTGGCTCGGCTCGCAGAGCTGCAGCCCGCGGACCCGAACCTGGCGACGGCCCGAGCGAGCCTGCTCTACAAGCGCGGAAGGGTCGTCGAGGCAATCGACGCCATGCGCCGGGTCGCGGAGGCGGACCCGCGGGACCACTACGGCAACCACAACCTCGCCGAGCTCCTGGTGCTTGCGGGCAGGACGGCCGAGGCGATGCCGGTGTTGGAGCGCGCCATCGAGACGGATCCGACGTGCCGACGCGCACGCGAGCTGAAGCTCATTGCCCTCCAAGAGGCGAAGCGCTTCGAAGATGCGCTCGCCGCCGCGGACGCGGCGATCTCCGCCCTGCCGGACGGAGCGGACCTCCGCCTGCAGCGGGCGGTGATCCTCCACGCCATGGGGAGAACGGCGGAATCGTTGGCCGAGTTCGAGCGTGCCTGCCGAGCCGATCCGAAATCGCCCTTGGCGCACCTTCGCTTCGGGTTCGCGTTAGCGACTGCGGGGCGCTGGAAAGACTCGCTCGAGGAGTCTGACAAGGCTCTCGCGGTCGGTGCCGAGGGCGACGAACGGAGCAAGGCGAGTCAGAACCGG
>JANNRO010000631.1:0-7937 GCA_031401505.1 Planctomycetia bacterium | reverse complement strand
GGGGCCCCCGCCCCCCCGCCCCGGCCCCCCGCCCCCGACTCCGAGTTCCGGACGGCGCGACTATTTCGGTTGAGGAGTCGGCTTCCTGGCTTCGGCGAGGATTTCATCGGGCTTGACCCGCTCGCGGAAGTCGCCGTGGGTCTTGACGAAGCGCACGAACCCGTCCTTGTCGACGATGATCGTCGTGGGGAAGGGAAGTCCGTAGGCGTCGGCTGGCGTGCCCTTGCGCACCGTATCGGGGTTGAGCACGCCGATGCGGTCGGCCTGGCGCCCCTCGGGATCGGCGAGGAGCGGGAGCGCGAACGGCTTGCGCTCCTTCCAGCCGTTCTTCTCGATGCCCGCGATCGTTTCGACCGTGTCGGGGGAGATCGCGACGACCGTGAGCCCCTGCTCGGCGAACTTCACGCGAAAGTCGTCGAGCGCCCAGATCTGCTTGCGACAGTAGCTGCACCAGACCGCCGAGCGGTAGAGCTCGATGACGACCGGCCCCTTGGCGTAGAGATCCGACGCCTTGACGTCCTCGCCCTTCCCGTTTTTCCAGACGAGTCTGGGAAACGGATCGCCCGGCCGAAGCGTCGCGATGTCGCCCGTCTGCGCGCGGTACTTCTGGCGCGTCAGTTCCTCTCCCGCGCCCCGGATCGCCGCCGAGCGCAGCGCCTCGACGTATTCGTCGGTCGGCGCCTTCGACTCGACGAGCACGAGCGCCTTCCACTTGAAGGGCTCGGGATCCCATCGGTCGCGCAGCGTCGCTTCGCGCAGATCGTTGAGTGCGGCGGCCAGCAACGTCTTGCGTTCGTCCCCCTTCGCGCGCTTGCCCGCGGCGAGGTCGATGCGCGCCGCGAGCAGCCAAGGCATGGCGGCCTTCTCGTCGGCATCCATCGCGGCCTTCACCGCGATGCGCGCGGCGTCCACGCTCGCGGCGTCCTTCTCGGCCTGTTCGACCGCCGTCGTCGCGGGACCGAGATCGGCGGCGGGCGCCGTGCGCCCCGTACCGATGATGATCGCGAGCGCGAGGGCTGCCGAGCCCCATCCGATGAGCTTCGAACGCATGCGCGAACCTCCGAGTCGAACTGTCGAACTGGGGAAGACGAACCGGGAAACAGCCCTTGCGGGGCCGCCGATTGTAGGGAGGACACCGCCGAGTTCCCAAGGTGACTCGGGGGAGCGTCTCCTACGACGAGCTCCCGAGGTCGGAAATCCCGGTTGAACGCGGTGCGCAGGCCGCACAAGGGCACGCCGTCCGAAGGCGGTCGAACGCGTAGATCCCGCTCCCGTGCCCGTCGGAGAACGTGAACTGGAGACCGTAGCCGCCTACGGGTGCGGCCCCCACGACCCGGACGTCCTTCACTTGCTTCCACGTCGGTGGCTCGACGTCTCCGGGCGCGTGGCCCCGGCACCCGGCGCACGGACAGACGAACCGGAGGTACGCGCCCGCGAACACGCTTTCATGCCCGTCCAACCACCCGATCGAGAGGCGCTGCGCCGCCAGATCGAGTCGGAGCGACTTCGGCGTTTCGCGCTCGTCGTTGGGCACGACGTTCATGCCTTTCCATCGGCACGTTGGCGGAACTTCGCGACCCAGTCCGACCCGAGGCCCACGAGCCCGGCGATCGTGCGCGCGACGTCGGGTTCGACGACCGCCTGCTTCGCCGCCGCGACACGGGCGATCGTCCACGTGGGATTGGGGCGCGCGACCGTCGTCACGGGGTCGCCCCCGACGACGGTCCCCTCGCGCACGACGCGGGCGTACCAGCCGGCCCGATGGGGTGCGGCGATCGCGTTCACGATGCCCGGGTCGGCAAGATGTCGGGCGAGCGTGCCGCACGGAATGCGAGGGCTCGAAACCTCGAATTCCGCCTCGCCGACGCGCAACCGGTCGCCGATCGCGACGTCGGCGTCCGACAACCCTTCGACGGTCAGGTTCTCCCCGAAGGCCCCCATCGCCAGCGTACGACCGAGCCGCGCCTCGAAGATCGGGTACGTCGAACGACTCGCAAAAAGCACCGCACGCTCGGGACCGCCGTGATGACGGTGATCGGCGATTTCGTCGCCGTCGAAGCCCAGACGCCCGACGTGGATCGATCCCTCGACGCGCGTCTTCCCGATCGCGGTCTTCGACGGGCCTCCCGCCCCCGCGCAGGCCTGGACGCGCCCGATTTGAATGGAGACGACTCGCACGGCGCGATTGTCGCCTATCGTCTCGAGAACGCCTTCCACGCGGCCGGGAGATCGGTCGGGCGACGCACCGCGGGCGAGCAGCGCCCGTCGCCGCAGAGATAAATCGCCGGCACCGGTGTCGGCGGAAACGTCGCCCCGGTCGTCGAGTCCGTACCCGGCTCGACGCGTTCGCGCACGAGCAGCGGTGCGTCCAGCGCGCGGAGCGCCCGTTCCATCGATTCGACCGCGGGATCGTCGTCCGACGCGACGAGGGTCGCCCGGACCCACGGAAACGACGCCTCCTCGACCGCGAGGAGGAGCGCCGCGCATCGCCAGCCGAAGCGTGCCGAGAGGTCGGAGGCCGAAATCGACGCGATGGCCCGCAAGGCCTCCTCGCGATACACGGCCTTGCCCGTCGCCGCGTGGAGCGCCGTGAGGAAGCGCGCCGCCGTGGCGTTCCCCTCGTACGGACGGATTCGATCGCGGAAGACGCCGACGGCCGACGGGTCTTCGGTTTCGGCATGGAACCCTCCGCCCGCACGATCGAGGAACCGCGCGAGCATGGCGTCGGCGATCGTGACCGCTTCGTCGATCCACCGCCGATCGAGCGTCACGTCGGCCAGCGCAAGGCACGCCCGTCCGAAATGGACCTGATCTCCCAGATGGAGCACGCCCGTGTCGGAGGACGCGTGGCGCATTCCACCCGACGCGTCGCGGTGCGACGTCCGAACGGCGCGTGCCGCCAGGAGGGCATCGCCCAACACCGCCGCGTCACCCGACGCCCGATGGAGTTCGCAGAGGCCCTCGACGAACCGGCCGTTCTCCTGCGCGTAGATCGCACGATCGATGCGCGGAATGCCGAGCCGACGGCGGGACGCGTCGTCGAGAGCAAAATACGCGTGACCCTCGACGAACGCCGCGTCGCCGGACGCACCGACGTCGGCATCCTGGCTGGTGTAGAAGGCGCCCGATGGGTCGCGCAGCTGCGTCGTGACGAACCGGCGAACTTCGTTTGCATCGCGCAACCAACGTTCGTCTGCAGTCAGGCGATAGGCCGACGCGAACGCCACCAGGGCCCCGGCGTTGACGGACGCGATCTTTTCGAAATGCGGCGCGCTCCAAACGCCGCCTTCCGAGTACTGGTACATGCCGCCCCAGACGGGATCGAGCAGGCGTTCCCACCGGCCGAGCGTCACGAGCACCCGCCGTCTCCACGAGGGGTCGGACGAGAGCCGGGCCTCGAGCAGCGCGTGGAGCACCGCGGGCGCATACGGATACTTCTGCCCGAACCCCCAGCCTCCCTCGGCCGGATCCCACGTCGCCTCGAGCTGGTGGGAAAGCCGCGTACGAAGCGCGAGAAGCGCCGCCGCGCCGCTTTCTCCCGCGTTGTCGCCGGATGGCGGGCTCGTGTCGGAGAGCGTGCGCCCCTCGCGCACGGCCGCCTCGACGTCCGCGAGGATGCGCAGAAAGTCGTCCGGTCCCCGAAAGCCGCGCAACGCCGTCACCGGCCTCGCGTCGGGAGTGAGGAACACGGTCGCCGGCCAGTGGTACTCGGCGTAGCGTTCCGCGAGATCGGGTCGGGCGTCGGCATCCACCCGGACCGGAAGAAAGCGCTCCGCAAGTCGTGCCTTCACTCGCGGGTCGGCGTACGTCTCCCGATCCATCACGTGACACCAGTGGCACCACGCCGCCGAAACTTCGATGACGAGCACCCGCCCCTCGCGCTTCGCACGGGCGAACGTCGCGGGACTCCACTCCGACCATGTCTCGGCCGCTTGGGCGGGCCGCGGGGCGTGCGCCAAACCTGAAAGCGCGCACACGAGCGAGGCAATGAATCGAAGTCGTCGCACGGGGGGGCTCCAACGAGAGTACGGGGGAATCCTGGCCTCGGATGCGGGTCCCGTGGCCGACACGGCCCCCCCGTTCGATTCGCACCGCAGACACCCGCGCGAATCGTTCGTACAGTCGAGGGTTGTGCGCCACTTCCACGCCATCACCGTTGCCGTCGCGTTCGTCGTGCTGGGCGCGGCGTATCCGTCGACATGTCGGATCGCGGCCGCCCGTCCCGAAGGCGACCCCTTCGGCCCGATGAAACCGCCGCCTGCGACGGGGCCGGGCGCCCCGCTGCGTCCGGCGGCCCCGTCGAAGGGCCCGCCGATCGACGCGACGTCCGAGCGGCCGGTCGAAGTGGCGGCATTTCGCCCGTGGCTCGCACACGAGGACTGGCTTTGTCGTGCGCTCGCGGCGAGCGAGCTGACGCGCCGCTCCGACGACGACACCGTCAAGATCCTCGCCTACGGCGTCGGCCGCGAGACCGACCCGCGGGTGCTTTGCGTGCTGCTCCGCGCGCTCGTCGGGCGCCCGCGCGACGATCTGCTCGTCGAAGGCGGCATCGATCTCGGCGATCGTCTGGTTCCCCTCTTGAAGCACGCCCATCCGACGATTCGTGCCCGGGCGCTCGCGATCCTCTCGGTGCTCGCCCCCGTGCGACTCGGCGACCAACCCGATGCGTACGTGGTCTGGTGGGACAAAGGCCGGGCCGGGCTCGCGCTCGAGGCCGGACTCGCCAAACAGCGGCGGGCGGCGGCGAAGGGCCCGGGATCGCAGTTGGCGGCAGGCGAGACGCACACGTTCGCCGCCGCGGCGATGGCGAAGTACGCCGACCTCGACCGCATCCATCGCCACGGCCTGGAAATCGTGATCTGTCTCGACTCCACGGGGTCGATGGGCGGCGTCATCGAACCGGCGAAGCGAAATCTGGTGGCATTGATCGAACGGTTGCGTCGGCTGGCTCCCCGGCTGCGCGTGGGCCTCGTGACGTACGACGATGCGGCGCGCCTGCGCTCGTCGCTCACGACCGACGAAAAGGCGCTCGAGAAGGACTTCCAGAAGGTCATCGCCGACGGCGGAGAAGACTACGAGGAGGGCGTCGACAAGGCCGTCGCGGTCGCGCTCCGACAGGACCGGGTCGCGTGGTCGGGCAAAGCCTCGCGAGTCATCGTCGTCGTGGGCGACGCCCCGCCGCACGATGAAGACGTCGCCCCGATGCTGAAGGCGGTCGCGACCTCGCGGGCCGACCCGCGCTACGAGAGCCCGGTGCGCGTCGACACCATCAGCACGAGTTCCGGCCCCGGCCGCGACGCCGACGGGCTCGTGCCCTACTTCAAGGCGCTCGCCGCCGCCGGCCACGGGGCCGCCCTTCGACTCTCCGAAACGCGCGACCTCGCCGTCGAGTTGGTCGTGTCGGCCTTCGGTCCGTCCTGGCGCGAGCCGATCAAGACGCTGCTCGCCGAGATCGACGCCTTCGATCGCGCCGGGGCCGCCAAGCGTTGAGGCGCAGCGCCCGTTGACGTCCCCTCGTCCGTCGAGTGAGGTGCGCAGCCCGGCCGGTTCCGGGTGGGAGCCAGGCGTGCCCTACCGTGAACGATCCCCTCGGTCGACCGCAGGTCCCGTCGCCCGATCGATCGCCCGCCGCGCTCGTGCGCCCGGATCCGCGCTCGCCGCAATGTGCGCGTTGGGCGCGCTGGTCGCGATCGGTGGATGCCGTGCCGGCCTGCGCCCGTCCGACGTCGCCGCGACGTCGCGCGCGGTCACCGACGCGAAGCGCGATCCGACGCTGCCCCGCACCTACCTCCTCGGGCAGATGCTCGACGACCGCCCCGCGTTCCCGTGGACGCCCGTCGGGCCTGCGGGCGCAACGGCGCCCGGCCCCGCGACCCCCATCGAAATGCCACTCGCCCGACGAGGCCCGCGCTCGCACCCCCGCGCGCGTCTCGTCGTCGATCTCCTCGACGAGCGAGGCGGTTTCACCGAGTTCACCGTCGACACGGGCACGTCGATTTCCTGCGTGTCCACGTCGTCGTCGGCCGCGTCGACCGCGCGACGCACGGCGGACGCAGACTGCACGAGTTTCAAGGACCGTTCGACCGCGTGCCGCGGGACCATTCCGTTTCTCGCCGGAGGAAGGCTCCATGCGGCGTCGGCGCCGGTCCTCCTCGTGGATCGCGCGCACGATCTCTCCGATTCGACCAATCTCTTCGGCATGACCTGGATGGCCGGACTCGCGCTCGTCCACGAAGCCAACGGGGGTCGCTGGCGTTTCGCCCCCGGGGGGTCGATCGGCGCGCAGCCCGGCTGGAGCGAAGTGCGCATGGAGGCCAAGGCACTTCCGGTCGTCAAGGTCATCGGACCGGGCGGCGCATCGACGTTTGCCCTGATCGACACGGGTGCTCCGACGAGTCTCGCGGAACGGGGCTGCCCGTGCGGGACGTACCGCCTGCTCGACACGGCAAATCGCGGCGTGCTGGAAATCCGCGCCCGCGAAACGGCGCCCTGGCGCAACCTCGATCCCGGGGGACGGCATGTGACGGTCTGGATCGGTCTCGCCGACCTCGAATCCCGCTCGTGGGTCATGGATTTTTCGACCGGCGTCTGGGCGATTGCGCCGGCGACGCCGGTCCTGTCGGGTCGGCTGCCGCGATGACGCGTCGAGGCCCCCCCTCGGGCGGATATGGCCCGGGGCCGCGGCCCCGATACCCTCCGCGATTCCCATGGCCCCGCCGGAAGCCTTCGTGACGACCCCCGCCGCCCCCCCCCGTCCGTCGCACCTCGCCACGTCGCGTCGTGGACGTCCCGGTGACGATCCGATCTTCGCGCTCAACAAAGAGGCGACGTCGCGTCGAGCAAAGGGAGAGTCGATCGTCAACGCGACGCTCGGCAGCCTGCTGAACGACGACGGAACGCTCGCCATCCTGCCGACCGCGGCGAAGGCAGTCAAAGACGTCCCCGCGGTCGAGTGGGCGACGTACGCGCCGATCGCGGGCAGCGAGCCGTTCTTGAAGGCCGTGATCGACGACGTGTTTCGAGCGCACCCGTCGCTCGGCCGGCTCGCGACCGCGGTCGCGACGCCCGGTGGCACGGGCGCCCTTCGTCACGCGATCTCCACCTTTCTCGAGCCGGGCGACGCGCTGTTGACGACGTCGTACTACTGGAACCCGTACGCGACGATCGCCGACGAGCAGGAACGGCGCGTCGAGACGTTTTCCATGTTCTCGGCGTCGGGCGGCCTCGACGCCGACGCGCTCGATCGGGCGCTCGCGGCGCAGTTGAAGCGCCAGCGTCGCGCCTTGTTGATCCTGAACGACCCGTGTCAGAACCCGACCGGCTACTCGATGAGCGAGGCCGACTGGGCTGCCGTCGCCGTCGTGCTGGCCCGTCACGCCGATCACGGTGCATTGACCGTGTTGCTCGATTCCGCGTACAGCGCCTACGGTCCCGCGCGCGACCTGTCGGTTCCGCTGGCGGCGCTGGCGCCGCTCGTCGACCGCGTGCTGCTGCTCGCCGCATGGACGGCAAGCAAGACGTTCACGCACTACGGCTTGCGGGTGGGCGCGCTCGTCGCCGTCGTGGCCGACGCGCGAGAACGGGCCGAAACGAACGCGGCCTTGACCTATGCGTGCCGCGGCACGTGGTCGAACTGCAACCGCGGCGGACTCGTCGCCGTGACGCGGCTGTTGACCGATCCCGTCTTGAGGCCCGCCGTCGACGCCGAGCGCGTCGCGCTGGTTCACCTGCTCGCCGAGCGTGTCACCGCATTCAACCTGGCGGCCCACGCGGCCCACCTGAGTTATCCGCGCTACGCCGGTGGTTTCTTCACGACGGTGTTCGCGAACGATTCCGAGCGCGCGGCGAAGTCGATGCGGGAGAAGGGCGTCTACGTCGTCCCGATCGAGGGCGCGCTGCGACTCGGGCTCTGCTCGGTCGCGAAGGCCGACGTCGCG
>JANNRO010000630.1:0-4359 GCA_031401505.1 Planctomycetia bacterium | reverse complement strand
AAGTCGCCCCGCAACGCGGTCAACAACGCGCCGTCCTCGGCGAGTCGATCGAAGCGGATGCGCGGGGCCTTCTGCGCCGCGAGGAAGGCGAGCGCTCCCTCGGCCGCGGCCCGGCCGAACCCGGCCGAACTGACGACGTCGATGTGAGCGACGCCCTCGTCGCCACCGCAGATTTCGAGTTCCCCGTCGGCGCGACGCGCGAGGGGGAGCACGGCGCAGATGCGCCGCTCGGCATCTCGCCCGCAGATCACGTACGGCGTCCGTTCGGGCGCACGCCACCGGAGCCACTCGAGCGTCCACTCGGGCCCGACGAAGAACTGATTCGGCGTCAGGAGGTCACGCCAGGATTCGGCCGACGCCTCGAGGCGATCCAGTTCGGTGACGACGTCCCAGGTGACGGGCGCACCCGCGACGGCGAACCCCGCGGCCGTCGCCGCGCGAGTTCGGACGCTCGCGTCTAGGTCGGGCGGAGTCACGGGGCGCGTCCCTCTGGACCCCGCGCCGTCCCCCGAAGTGGAGGCGGCGTCCGGGCCGTAGGTCTCCTTGCATCGACCAGACGGACGCTCGTCCTTGAAGGCCGAGCCCTACGAAGGCCGAACGCGGGCGGGTTACCGGGCCGCCAAGGCCTTCCAGCGCGGAAGGCGCGCCTGGGCCCCTTCGTCGACGTCGAACGGGCAGCTGTGCTTGAAAACGATCGGACGGAGCTGGTCGACGCGGTCGTCCGACGACGGGTGCGTCGTCCAACTCGCCTTCTCGCGGCTCGGAAGCAACTCGAGATACTCGGCGATCGCGCTCGCGCGGTAACCCACCTCGCAGAGGTAGAGGCTCCCCTCCCAGTCGGCTTCGTACTCGAAGTCTCGGCCGTAGCCTTCCTTGTCGAGGGTCTTGACGAGCGTCGTCGAAGTCGTGCCGAGCGTGCGGGCCACTTCCCAGCAGATCCCGCAGGCGTCCTTGCCGTGGCGGGGCTGGGCGACGACGACCTTCAACTTCTCCATCTCGTCCTTCCACTCGCGCGTCTGTCGCACCATCGCCTCGCCGTGCTTCTTCGAGACGTGGGCCATCTCGTGCGCGATCACGCCCGCCACCTCGTCCTCGTTGCGAGCGAGTTCGAGCGCGCCGCGCGTGATGAGCACGAAGCCGCCGGGGCCCGAGATCGCGTTGGGCGTCGGGTCGTCGAGCACGGCGAAGTGCCAACCCCCGTGGGTCGCGCGTACGCGGCTCGAAAGCGTCGCGAGCGTCGCGCCGATGCGTCGCACGAGTTGCTGGTGCTTCTCGTTCTTGTCGAGCCCGTGCTCGGCGATCGCGGCGGCGGCGACCGCGCGCCCGAGCCAATACTCCTGCTCGGGCGAGAAGCCCATCCCCAGGCGTTTGACGAAGTCTTCCTCCGTCACCGGCGTGGGCTCCATGATCGGCGCCTCGCCGACCGTCGTGATCGCGTCGGGTGCGTCGACCGCGCCGACGAGTTTCACCTTCGCGAAGTGCGAGCCGATGTCGGCCATCGTCGACGTGCCGCCGAGCAGCCCATTGCGGATGAACTCGATCAACTCCTGGTCGGCGAGCGACGTATGTTCGATCTGGTCCACGAGCGGATAGGCGGCGTCGTAGCTCTTGTCGATCGAACGATAAAAAGTCTCGGTCTTCGCGTCGAACTGACGCCCCGCCGCGAGCACGTCGGCCTGGGTGGACGTCGGCGAGGCCGCGGCCCCCGCGCCGGTCAGGACGCTCGGGGGGACCAGTTCGCTGATCTTCACCCAGCCCGCGACGCCGCCCTCGGCGGTGATTCGGGCCCGGGCGCCCTCGAGTTGCTCGACTTTCACCCGGGTTGCATAGGCGATGCGGGTCGACACCTTCGCGAGCGGGCTCGGCTTTTCGCGTACGGCAACCCCATCGCGCGCCTGCGCCGAGAGGAACTGCCCGACGGCGATCTCGGCGTCGCTACGCGGGGAGGGCGCGACCACCAGGACACAGCAGGCGAGCAACGACGGCACGATTCGACGCATGACGGTTCTCCGGCGCGATCCTGACGGATCACCGACTGACCGAGCGGGCCGTCGAGAACCGGCGCCACCCATCCCAAAGCGTCGGGATTGTCGCCGATGCCGGGGGGGACGGAAGGAACGTCGGGCGTACGGGGGAATTTCATGCGCCGCGCCCCGCCGGTACAGTCCGCGGGTTCGACCGGGATCGCCCGGCCGTGGAGGTCACCCATGCGTTCGCGACTCCTGTGCTGCGCCCTGTTTGCATTGCTCCCTTGCGCGACCGGGGTCCTGACGGCGCATGCCGCCGACGCGCCCACGTGCCAGAGGTGGAACATCGAGGTGTCGTGCTCGGTATCCTCCCCGGCGGTGGTCATCGGCGAGGAATTCACGGCTTCGGTCGTCGCCAAGAATTCGGGCGACACGGCGCTTTCGAACGTCACGCTCCGGATTCGGGCCGATCAGGGCGCGCCGTGCGTGTCGGAGTCCGGCGCGTCGACGAGCATCCTCATCGAGAAGTTCGAACCCGGTGAATCGAAGACGCTGACGGCGAAGTTCCTGACCGAGGGCATGGGCGTGGCGCGCATCCTCGGCGCCGCGAAGGACTCGCTCGGCTGGGCGTCGGGAAACTGTGCGTGTACGGTCGAAGTCGCGGGACTCCCCGCGATCCAGACGGAGATGTCGGACAAGGACACGGCGGGCGCCGAGAAGGGCGTCTTCCGGATCGGCGAGGAGTTCGTCTACGTCCTCGTCGTCCAGAATGACGAGGGCACCACCGTGACGCCCGACTTGAAGGTGACGTTCACGCTGCCGAAGGAACTCGAGTTCGTCAGTGGCAAGTCGAATTCGAAGGTGACCGTGACCGGCGCGGGCCAGACCGCGGAGTCGACGACGTTCACGCTCACTCCCCCGCACCAGAAGGTGACGTTCGAGCTCCGCGTCAAGGCGGTCTCGGCCCCGGCCTCGCAACTCGTCAAGGTGCGGGCCGTGATCCAGACGCCCGGCGGCGTTGCGCTCGCGACCGAAGTCGAGTCGACGACGGTCCAATAGCGCGATCGGAGAAGGCGACTACTCGGCGAGAAGCGTCTTCGCCTTCTCTTCGAGGCCCGTGCCCCTGAGCTTGGGCGAGAGCGCGGCGAGGTCCTTCTTGGCCTTCTCCGCGTCCGTCGCCTTCGTCTCGGCGATCTTGTCGAGTGCAGCCTGGGCCGCGTCGATCACCTTCTGCTTGTCGGCCTTCAACTCGTCCTTCAGGCAGTCAGCCCACTTCTCGGACTTCGCGTTGAGCTTGGCCAGCGCTTCGATCGCCGCCGCGAACTCGCCCTTTTTGGCCTTGGTGTCGGCGTCCTTGGCGGCCTCGGCCAGCGCCTTGACGTCCTTGCGTGAGGCGCCCTTGCCATGCTCCTTCACGAGCGCCTTCTTCGCCTCGACGATCGCTTCCTGGATCGTGCCGGCCGAAGCGCTTCCACCCTTCCAACTGGTGATTTCCTCGAGCGTGTGGGGATTCACGAGGCACGTGTAGGGGATTCCGCCCGAGTTGTTGTACGAACTCGCTTTCGAATCCCTCAACGCCTTCATGTCGTCCACGGTCAAGCCGGGAAACTCGACGAGGTAGTTGACGACCTGGCCGTCGACCTTCGCCTCATACGTCTCGGCCTTCTTGTCCTTCTTGTCGATCCCCTCTCCGAGTCGATCGAGCGAAATCACCTCGACCGTGTTCTCGTTGGCGAAATCGATGTACTTCTTGTTGCACATGACGGCGCTGTGCATGCCCCAGCATGGCCCGCAGAAAAAGCCGTGGCTGTGGACGACGATCGGCACGTTCAGTTTCTTCGCCTCATCGACGGCGGCGTCCCACGACTTGGCGAGCGTGACGGAAGTGACGGGCTCGGGTTTGCCGCCGGCGGCAACCAGCGCAGTGGAGCCGAGGCCGATTGCCGCGACCGCGGCGAGAAGGGAAAGACGCATGCGAGGGAACTCCAGAAACGGGGAAGTCGGAAGGCTACGAATTCGGTCGGAGGGGAAGCGGTGGGGAAGCGAACCGGAATTCGTCCGAAGCCGCTTCACCGAGATGACAGCCGAGTCCCGAGTCACCCCCCGCGACACCTCGAACGGTTCGATTCGCGCGCGATCCGCGATCTCGATGCGAGGCGGAGGGACGGGCGCGCCGAGCCTCGGCGCGCTACGAGGCGGAACTTCAACCGTCAGGCAGGCGGAACGAGAGCGCCCGAGGTTCCCGTCGGAGGGAGCCTCGGGCGCTCTCGTTCCGCCTGCCTGACGGTTGAAGTTCCGCCTCGTAGCGCGCCGAGGCTCGGCGCGCCCGTCCCTCCGCCTCGCATCGAGATCGCGGATCGCGCGCGAATCGACCCGTTCGAGGTGTCGCGGG
>JANNRO010000629.1:0-2509 GCA_031401505.1 Planctomycetia bacterium | reverse complement strand
GTGCGTCGATTCCGCGCCACGGGCGCTGTACCGCGCGACTTCGCGGAATTCGACGACCGCGATTGGGACGCCGATCCCGCGAGCCGACTCCGGCACGTCGTTCGCGCTTCGACGGGTCATGCGAAATGGTCGGATCATCGTCTCGCTGGTGCTGCTCGCGGCCGTCGGCGGCGGCCTCTTCCTGGCGAACGGGCCGCGTGATCCAACGCAGGGGTCGGGTGGCGGACAAGGGGGACCTCGCACCGCATCCCATTCGCGACCCGGCGTCGTCCTGATCTGTCTCGACACGCTTCGGGCCGATTCCCTTTCGCTCGACTCCGGACGCCCCGTTCTCATGCCGAGGCTCGAGGCCTTCGCGCGCGACAGCGTCGCATTCGCCGACGCGCAGAGCCCCGCCGCGTGGACGATTCCATCGGTCGCGACGCTTCTGACGGGGCTCGAACCGGCCCGGACCGGTGTCTTCGGCCTCCCCGAGCGAACGCACGTGATGTCGGCGTCCGTCCCGACGCTCGCCGAGGAGTTGTCGCGCGTCGGTTGGTACACCGCGGCCCTCGCGTCGAGCGAGTGGCTCGGACCGGCGTCGTCGATCATGCGGGGCTTCGACGACGGAATGGTCGGGCTCGATCGGAATCCCGAAGCGCTGCTCGAAGCGTGGAACCGACGACGCCCCTCCGACGCGCCGTTCTTCCTGTTTCTCCACTCGCTCGCGGCGCACGACCCGTATCTGCGTGACGAGATCGGGCGCGGCGCATCGGGCGCACGCAAGGAGTTCAGCGGCGAGCCGTCGCGCGTCGAAGCCGACGTGGCGAGGCACCCGTTCTCGGACGACGAGGTGGCAAGGGTCCGGGCGATGGCGTCCCTCGTCGTCGCTGGTTCGATGCCGCCGTTCACCGAACTCGCGTGGGCGTTCGAGCAGTACATGACGTCCGCTGCGTCGCGTGCGCGGCTGACCGCCGCGATCCCGCGCGCCTCGCTCGCTCTGGTCCTCGGCACGTTGCGGCAGTGGCTCGAAGACGACTGTGGTCGCGACCCGGGGGTCGTCGCGCTCGCCGAGCGCCTACGGGCGGCATACGACGCGAGCCTCGCCGAGGTCGATCAGATGACCGGTCGCATCCTCGACGGGATCGGCCGCCTCTCCTTGCCCGAGGGCACGATCGTCATCGTGGTCAGCGACCACGGGGAGTCGTTCGGCGAGCATGGAACGTTTGGTCATGGTCGACGCGTCTACGACGAATTGCTGCGCGTTCCGATGATCGTGAACGCCCCGCGCCTCATGGGTGCCCCGCGCGTCGTTCATGGTCCGTGCGGTCTCGTGGACGTCGTCCCCACCATTCTGACGCTCATCGGTCGCGAATCGTCGAGCGCACTCGACGGCGTCTCTCTCGTCGACCTCGACGCGGGCCCTCTCCCGGATCGAGCGCTGCATGCCGTCGACGAGCGCCTGTCGTTCGACGCGTCCGGCGAACACGTCATTCGACTCGAGTGCGTACGCACGACGCGCGCGAAGTGCATCCTGAGTCGGGACCCGGCCACCCGGCGCATCCTCGGCGTCGATCTCTACGATCTCCTCGCTGATCCGCGGGAAGCGCACGCCATGCCTCTCAATGCCAACGCCCGGCCCCACGATTTCGGGAGTGCGTTCGCCCTCGCGATCGAATCGCTCGGACTCGCGATCCCCCACCACGCGGAGACGGTCCGTCCGAGCGGCGGCGGAATGGGAACCGGCAGCGGCCCGGTTCGACCGGCCGACTCGCCGTTCGCGGTACAGGCGCCTGCCGCCAAGTAGCACGCACGCGGTAGGATTCGGCCATGCGCCCTCCTGTTGCCGTCACTGCGCTCGCGGCGATCGCCATCGCCGTCCTGGCCGGCCTTGTACCGCTCCGTGCCGACGACAGCGCGGCCGCCAAGCCGCTTCCGACGTGGAAGCAGGGGGTGCAGGAGGGCGTCGTCAAGATCGACGACAAGGACGAGCGATTCGTCGCGTTCGTGCCGAACGGCTATTCGCCCAAGAAGCCATGTCCGGCCGTGCTGCTGCTCCACGGAAACGGCGGCAAGGCGGCCGACTTTCTCCAGTCGGTCAAGGCGTTCGCCGGGAAATCGCCGCTTCTCCTGATTTCGCTCGAGCGTTGCGACAACAACCAGAAGGCCGAGGGCTACGCCCCGAAGTATCTGGAAGCATTGCGCAAGCAATTCGCGCTGGCCGACGGGAAGCTCTTCGCGCTCGGGTTTTCGGGCGGCGGCTTTCGGCTCTGGGACGACGTCGTGTGCAAGGCCGAAGTGGCGACGATGTTCCGGGGCCTCATCCTCGTCGGTTCCGCGCGGCAGAGTTTCGACCCCGCCGACAAGCCGACGCCCGCTCCGACCGTCGTTCTCGTCGGTGATCCGAAGGATCAGAACTTCACGGAACACGGGCCGGCCGCCGAGAAGGCGCTCGCCGAGAAGGGGTACGAGGTGATCGTCCTCGAACACAGTGCCGGCCACTCCATGCCGCCTTCGGAGCTGAAGGACG
>JANNRO010000628.1:0-1975 GCA_031401505.1 Planctomycetia bacterium | reverse complement strand
CGCGGCGCGTCGAGGCGTCGGCGGGCACGTAGGTGTCGTCGCCGTATGCGAGGTCATCGCCAATCGAGCCGTAGACGGAGATCGTCGCGGGAAACGTGCCCTCGATCGACGCGAGACCCTTCGCGTCGGTCTTCCCGGTCGCGAGCGATGTCCCGCCCGAACGCACGTCGAGGGCGACACCCTCGATCGGCGTTCCGCCCGTTCGGTCGACGGCGAACGCGACGAGTCGCGCGCCGTCGCGCTTCGTGACCAGCGCCACGCGCGACACGAGCGCCGAAACGAGGGCCGCACGAGTGCCTGCGCGGACTTCGATCAGATAGAGCCCGGATGCGGGCACCGGGACCTCGAGCGTCTGCCCGGGAGCGGCCGTCGCGACCTTCGTGAGCGCGACGACCGTGGACGAGATGAAGGTCAGCGTCGGCGCGGGCCTCTCGTCCGATGGGCCGGTCGAGGGTTCGAGCGGCAACAAGGGGAGGCGGTTACCGGCCGTCGTGCGTGCCGCGTCGAGGGCGTGCTTCCACGCGGCGTACAGCGCTGCACCATTCTCGAAGTCGGTCTGCCCGTCGAAGAGCATCGCGGTGTCTTCGATGCGGTAGAGCAACGCCGTTGCAGATCCCGTCGCGTCGGTGCGTACGCGAACGAGTGCGCGTTCGCCGGGCGCGACCGTGCGATCGACGGTGGTGAACAACTCGTCGGCGATCGAGCGGGGTGCGGCGGCGAGCCCCCCGATCAGCGAGGCTGCCGTCAGGAGGGCGGAGGCGACTCTGGCGTTCACGGGGCACCTCCGGCCGACGACGGCGCAGCGTCATTCGACACGGCGGGACCCCCGGGAGTTCCAGCGCCTTCGAATCGCGGGGCCCGTCGCTCGAGCGCCGCGACGATGCCCTCGGTCGCGTCGAAATGGCGCACGGCCACGCGCTGAGCCGCCGCCTCGGCTTCAAGGGCATCGGCCAGGATGCGCGAGCCGTCCTCGCGCAGGAGCCCGCGGACGAGCCGCGTCGCGAGCGCAGGTCCTGCCGCCAACTTTGCCGCGATCTCGCACGCGCGGGCGACGACCCGGTCTCGCGGCAACGATTCGAGCGCCAGGCCCCACGCGACGGCCTCGGCGGGTGAGATCACGCGGTCGGGCAGCAGCAGCAGCTCGGCGGCGCGCGCGCCGCCGAGCAATCGCCGCAGATGGTGGGGGGCGCCCCCGTCGGGAACCAGCCCGACGCGGCCATAGGCGGTCGCGAGCGTCGCGGCGTCCCCGATCACGCGCAGATCGCATGCGAGCGCGACGTCGAGGCCCGCGCCCGCTGCCGGCCCGACGACGGCCGCGACCGACGGCTTCTCGCCTTCGGCGAGGCGCAGGATCGTCCGCTGGAAGACCGGGAGCATTTCGTCGAAGAGCGCTTCGATCCGCCCCTCGCGCCGCGCGGCGTCGAAGGCCAGGACGTCGGCGCCGATCGAGAACGTGCGCCCATTCGCCCCGATGACGAGGGCGCGCACGTCGGTCGCATCCATCGCGTCGGCGACCGCCCGATCGAGCGCGTGGAAGTGCTCGGGGTCGAGCGCATTGAAGGCGCGCGCCCGGTCGATCAAGATCACGCGAACCGCGCCTTCATTCCGAACGACGATGCCCATCGGAGCCCTCCGGATCAGTGGTGCGGAGTATGGCCCGGAGCGGGGGTGCCCCGGGGTTCGTGCGTGGCGCGTCCTTGGTAGGCTCCGATCCTCATGCGACGGCCCCTCGTCCTCGGT
Organism: Planctomycetia bacterium; assembly: GCA_031401505.1. Taxonomy (GTDB): domain Bacteria; phylum Planctomycetota; class PLA2; order PLA2; family JAEUHO01; genus JANNRO01. Next base: position 235 of record JANNRO010000628.1, on the reverse strand, counting down.
GCGTTCGCGCTGCTCGTCGCGGGGCACTTCGGCGCGACTCTCGCGCGAGCGGACGACCCTCCCGGAAGTGGACCTCCGGGAAGTGGAATGGGGGCTCCGCCGCCTCCGGTGCCGGGGCCGACTCCCGTCCCCCCTGTGCCGGTCCCCGCGATGGCGGAGCCGCCGGCCCCCGTGCCGCCGGGCGCGCCCGGACCGGGGGCACCCCCCCCCGGTTGCCCCCCCCCCCCCGGAAGCC
>JANNRO010000627.1:0-2226 GCA_031401505.1 Planctomycetia bacterium | reverse complement strand
GTGCGTCGCCATGTGGGATGGCCACATCGCACGTCCTCGCGTGTCCCTGCGTGACCAACGTCGCGAGGGGACGTGGTGCCCTCGCGGCGCCGTGCCTGTCTTCGCGTACACCGCCGTGTTCTAGCATCAGCCCGAGGGCGGATTTGCAGTTCACGTGCCGGCGCTCCCCGGTCGCCTGACCGAGGGCGAGCCCATGGAAGAGGCGCGAATCATGGCAGCCGACGCGATTCAGGCGTTCTGTGAGAGTTTGATCGCCGACGGCGAGCCGCTTCCGCCCGACGTGTCCGACCCGCCTCGGCATGGGCCTGTCGAAGTCCGAGTCTCGCGCGCCCGATAACTCGCGGCGGCCCTCCCCGTATTGCGGCGGAGGGAAGTCGTCGCCGCCCTCCTACGTGCCGGGTTCGTCGCGCACCAACAGACCGGCATTCGCGCCATCACGTCGCGGTACGCAGCACTCTTACGTGTCCGGTGTGGTCCGGTGTTCCCAGTAGTAGTCAAGTGCCTCGTCAATCTCGCTCGCAGCGTCCTCATCAACGCGCGCGCGCTTCCATCGCAGGTACGCGACGATTGCTTTGGCCTGATCGGTCGTCAGTGTCGAGAAGCAATGGCGTCCCGCGTCGGACCATGTGCGCGCTCCGAACCTGAGCGGGTTGACGGCGCTGTGTCGGTTCTTGAGGGAGAAGTAGGCCGTGAGGCAAAGAACAAGATCAACGTCGCCGTCGCCAAGTTGCCCTTCAAGGTCTGCAACACAGAATGCGGGCAAGAAGTAACGAAGACCTTCGTCATTCAAGAACCTCAGCGCTCCGGCACGCGCCCACGTACTCAAAAACTGAGCGGTTGCCTCGTTCCAATGGCCCAAACGGCCAAACTCCTCCGCCACCTGCTGTGGCTCCAGCCCCTCCGGCCTCGAGTACAGGGCCCAGTTGCCGGGGCGCTGATTCACCTCGAACGAACGGATCACATCCACTCGAACCATTTCGGCTACTTCGTCCGATGCCATAGAGTCTCCATCGACCATTCGTCAGCTTCCTGTCAGTTCCAGGGTACGTCTGGATTCAGGTACCACGACACTTGGATCAGTTTCCGGCATGCGTCTGCCTTGTGGCTCAGGATGAATCGCTCCATGGCAAACAGCGACCCACAGCAGAAACAGGTGGCGGGTCGTGGAGAGGGACGGCGAGCGGATCGTCCTTACCCGGCGGGGCATCCGGTCGCCGCACTCGTACCATTCGGCGCGCTCGCGGCGCTCGATCTCCTCGGACGCATGCTCCCGAGCGTCGCGGACGTCGCGGCCACGCTCCGCCCGATCGACCCGGGTTCGGTGGGGGACGAACGTCCTGCCCCGGCACCGAACGGTCGGCGACCTGCCGTCCCCAAGCGGGGCTCCTCTTGATCCGGACGGCCGTCGTCGCGCCAGCCGATCGGGCGGCCTGTGGTCGCGACGGAGCGCGGATACCGAGGTCGCTTCGAACCGTGGCGCGCGGAGCCGAGCGGCGGGGGAGACCGGGGCCTTTAGCCTGGACCGTCACGGGAGGGGATCCCTCTGAGCTTTTCAACCGAGGTGTTCGCGGATCCAAGTGCGGATGGCCGTGCCGGCGTCGTCGAGCGAGAGGCGAGGGCCCCAGTACATCGGGCTGACCGCGAGGTACGCGCGTTGGATTTGGCTGCCGTGAGCCAGCCGCGCCGGCTCGAACGCGGGGTCCGCGGCGATCGGCACGCGGGCGAGCTGGCGCTGCGCCGTCATCTCTGCGGCGAGGGTGCGCACGTCGCCGTGCTCGGGGAGGGGCGGCAACGCCCCGAGCGCCCCGATGATCCGCGCGGCGTCCTCGTAGTGCCGCACGTACGTCGCCGCCTCCACGTCGGCGCGGGGCGCCTTGCGCGCGAGCGCGTCGAGTGTCTCGAGCAGCGTCACGAGCGGGTGCACGCATCGGACCGTGTGGGGGCGGTTGTCGTCGTAGGCCGCCGACAGCCCCGTCGTGGCCAGATGGTCGTGCACGAACGACGAGAGCGCGCGCGGGACGAACGGCACCACGCGCGCGCTCCCGAGCTCGAGGAGCACGTAGGGCTTCATGCCCGGCGGCCGCGTCGCCGCGTGCAGGGCGGGATAGAGGACCTGAAACTCCGCCGTGCGCCAGGCGTGCGCCTCGGCGCGCGCGGCGTCCAATCGAACGGTGGCGCCGGGCACGTGAAGGTTCGCGGCCAGCCACTCGAAGGAGGTTCGGCGCT
>JANNRO010000626.1:0-9364 GCA_031401505.1 Planctomycetia bacterium | reverse complement strand
CGATCTTCCGTGAGATCGAGGCCTCCGATCCGGCGACGTGGCTCCCGTTCGAAGTGCTCGACTCCTTCGACTTCGAAGGAACCTCCGTCTGGGCGGCACTCGACTTCATCCGTCGCACGCCCGACGGCGGAGCGCTCGTCTACGACTGGAAGACCGGCGAGGAGCGAGGCGAAGCCAATTCGCTCCAATTGCTCTGCTACGCGCTCTTCGTCGAGCAGAAATACGACATTCCAGCCGAACGCGTGACGGGCCGACTCTTCTACGTGAACACCGGTGGCGTCCACGAGGTGATCCCGACGGAGTCGTCGCTCGCGGCCGCCAAGCGCACGATGCGCGCGAGCATCGCCGACATGCGCCGCCACCTCGACAAGGGAGGCGGACCGCCCGCTCCGAGCAAGTTGGCGTTCCCGATGACGGCCGACCTCACGCGGTGCGAGTCGTGCTCGTTCCGGCGACTCTGCGGAAGATAGCGGGGGATCACGAGGCCCGTCGGACACGGGCCCCGTTCGACGATCGCTACGCGCTCGGCGACGACGGCTTGCGCTCGGGCGAGATCAACCCGATCAGTCCGCCGAGGCAGCCACCTCCGGCCGCGACGAGCAGCAGCGTCACGGCGAGGCCCGTCGGGACGTCGACGCCGCGATCCTTCGAGACGTTCGCCATTGCGGCGATCAACAGCCACGCGCCGAGGCCCGCAACGATGCCGAGCAGCATGGCGAGTGACGCCTTGCCACGTCCGAGCCGCCCGGTCGCGCCGACGAGGAAGAGGAGCAGCGCCGAACCGAAGATCGTATAGAAGATCCAACGAGCGCTGTCCCAGCTCTTGTTCATGTCGGCGACGGCGGCCTTGTCGTCCTCGCCCTTCGGAAGGTCGTCCCCCTTGACAACGTCCGAGATCGCCGAGACACCCGTGAGCGACTGAAGTCCGGTCATCTCGGCGGTGTACTTCTTGCCGCCCGCTTCGATCGGCATCTTGAAGAGCGGCATGAACAGCGCGATGACGCCGGCAAGCCCGCCGAGGATCACGAGAATACGGCTCAATTTCATGGGCGGGCTCCGGGGAAGGCGCGGATTCTGCCCGGAAGGCGCTCGATCCGCCATTCCCCTCCCACCCGATGACCGCCGCTGAAATCGCCTACTCACCCTCGGTCGCGAGCACGTGACGCCGCCAGAGTTCGTCGACGTCCTCGACCCTCAAGCCCGTCGCCCGTTCGAGCGCCGCTTCGGAGGCCTCGCCCGCGGCCCGAAGGTCGAGGAATGTCCGCGCATCGTCGGCGTGCTCCTCGAGCATCCAGCGGAGCAGCGACCACGCCTTGACCAGCATCGCTCCGTCGAAGCCGTTGAGCGACGCGCCGATCAGGCCCCGGAGCGGGAAGTCGTCGCGCTTGGCGACCGTCGTCAACGCGAACTCCGCCCAGTTCGACGCGTCGGGTGCGTCGAGCGCCGAGACTTTCGCCGACGTCTCCTCGAGGTTCACGCACCACGTGTCGTTCGTGCTGGCGACGCGGAACACCGCGTACGCCGCGAGCCCCTCGTAAAGCCACGCCTCGCGCGATCCGACCCCGAAGCGAGCCTCCATCAGGAAGTGGACGGCGAAATGAAGGCACGCGTCGGCGCAACTTTGGCCCTCGGGACGCTCAAAAATCGCGTGCCATGGTTCCTTCTTCCCGACGTGATCCACCGGCATGCCGCCCAGGCCCTTGGCGAATTCGCGTTCGGCCTTCGAAAAGCGCGGCTCGGCGGCGATCGCTTTCTGGTAACGCTCGTTGGTCGACATCACGAGGAACGATCCACCGAACGGGAGCACCTTCTCCGAAACCGGGAGTCGGAAGAAGTCCCGAAACCAGCGCGCGCCGAGGTCGACCGCCGCGAGCGCGTACGCCGCCGATTCGTCGGAAAGATCCGTTTCGAGCGTCCATTCGCGCAGTCGCCACGACGACGTCGAGACGCCGAGCACCGCCGCCGTCGGCCCGTCGCCCTCCTGTCGGATCGCCTCCGACCGCAGGGCGGACAGGCGCGTCAACACCGAACCCGCCTGTGCATCGGCGATGCGCCGTACGCGAAGATCGGACGCCGTCCAGCCGTCCTCGGGATCGAACGACTCGCCGAGCGCCAGGTGAAGCCACGGATCGTCCGGATCGAGTACCAGCGCCGCTCGAAGTTCGACCTCGATCCGGTCCCTTAGGCCCGCGTCCCGACACCACGCCGCCAGCGCCCGATGCCGCGCCGCGGCCGGGCGCGAGACCTCCGCACGGCGCTTGATGACGTACTCGGCCCGACGATCGGGCTTCGTGTCCGGGGCGAGTCGCACCAAGGTCCAACTGGCGTCGTCGCGAAAGTACGCCGCCCCCCTCTTGACGAAACGCAGCCGCTTCAATGTCTCTTCGTGCGTCGGATCGTACTCGTGGGCCAGTTCCCAGTCGGCATCGGCCGTGCGCTCGAGGCCGTTTCGATCGGCCCACGTCGCCAGTTTGCGCAGATCCTGGGCATCCTTGGCCCGCAACTCGACGAGGCGGGTCGCGTACTCCGATTTCGGGTCCAGCGGGGCCGCGTCGATCGGTCGGCAGACGACGGCGACGGCGGCCAACGCCGTGATCACGACCACCCGCGCGCACGCGCAGGCGCTCAAGCTTCGATCTCGCCCGCGGCGTCGACGCCCGCACGCTTTTCCCGATCGCGCTCGTCGGCCAGGCGCAGGGCCAGTTCCACCGCCTCCTCCGCCGTCGCGGCCGCAGGAACGCGCGTCTCGAAGAGCCGGTCGGGGTCGAGCTTCCACGTGAACAGCCCCACGACGGGAATACCGCGCTTCAGCGCCAATGCGATCTCCGACAGCGTTCCGAGCTTGCCCCCGACCGCGATCACGGCGTCGCCACACGTCGCCACGATCATGTTGCGGGCATCGCGCAATCCGGTCGGAATCGCGAAGTCGACGTACCGATTCGCGTCCTCCTTCGTTGTGCCCGGGAGGAATCCGATCGTCGTCCCGCCCGCGTCCTTGGCCCCCATGCACGCGGCTTCCATCACGCCGAAGAGCCCCCCGCAGGCCAGCGCCACCCCGCGTCCGGCCAAGAGTCGCCCCACCTCGTGCGCGAGGTTGAACTCCCGCCGGGTACAGGTCCCGGCGCCGATGACGGACACGATGCGGTGCACGCCCGCATCTTCGCGGGCCGAGCGGGCTCGCGCAACCGCGCGTCCGACGGGACGGGCTCGGAACGGGCCGATGCGGTACGCTCGCCGCATGCGGAGACTCGTTCCGGCCAGCCTGTTCGCGGTCGTCCTCACGGCCTGCGGCGACGAAGGAAAGACGGCGCCGCGGGGCGCGCCCGCTGCCCCCCCGTCGGTGACGGCGCCCGTTCCGCCGGAACCCCTTCCCGCACCCCTCCCGCCGCCGTCACCCCCCTCCCCGGCGCCCCTGCCCCCATCCGGCGAAGCGTCCGTCTCCCCCTGGGCCTCGACGCGCGTCGGAGACTCCGCGACCTGGGAAATCCGCGTCGTCGGCAGCGACGCCGTCACGAAACTCACGTGGCGCGCAACGAGAGTCGATGCCTCCGGGGTTCGCTACGCCGTACAGGCCCGAACGCTCAACGTAGAGGGTGCGACGAAGTCGCTCGTCGAATCCGAGGAACTCCACGCACCGATTCGGGATGCGCGTGCGACCCCGGCCGACACGGGCACGCAAGCCGTCGTCGAAACGCTGACGATCGCCGGTCGCCCGATCGTGGCCCGTCGCTCGCTACGGCCGGACGGGAAGACGACCGTCTGGACATCGGATGTCGTGCCCTTCTCGGGACTGGTCCAGTCGACGAACCCCGACGTCGAGCAACGGCTCGTGGCATTCAGTCGCGCGCCCTGACCGGTACGATTCCCGCTCGCTCCGTCACCCGTCGCTCCCGGAGATCCCGATGTCTCGACCGCTGTTCTCGTCGCTCGCGTTTCTGGCCGGCGCGCTGGCGACGTCGCTCGCCGCGTTCGGCGGCGACGCGAAGGCCCCCGCCGAAGCGCCCAAGCCGCCGACGACGCCCGAACCCGAGTTCGACAACCCGCTCGCCGACGCGAAGGTCGGCGAGACGCTCTTCTACTCGGTCCGCGATCTGGAAGGCAAACGACCGATCACGTACTACGAGGAACGCGTGCTGGCGCTCACGAAGGACAAGGCGCTCATCGAGACGATCGAGACCGACGCCACCGACACCAAGCTCTATCGCGTCGACAATGGCTCGCTGACGACGGGCTGGCGTTCTCGTGCCAAGGAACTGAAGATGGGCGACGCGCAGAAGTGGCTCCCGGAACGAACCAAGAGCGAGATCCTCTTCATCGGCGACCCGCCGACGAAGGCGATCCGCACGAAGCATCGCTATCTCGACGAGCCGAAGGACTTCACCGTCCCGACCGGTCCACGCCGCACGCGCGAGATCTGGTTCAGCCATGACGTCCCGTGCACGGGGCGCGCCAAGATGTACCCCGCGCAGAAGGACGGCGAACGCATGGTCATCTCGTGGTCGAAGGTCTTGTCGGCCGACGAGTGCGCGGAACGGGCGGGGCGCTACCCGGAGGATGCGGAGAAGGCCGGGGATTCCAAGCCGACGGCCGCCGATCCGGGCATGGGTGAACCCGGAATGGACGATGCCGGGATGGGCGAGCCCGCGATGGATGAGCCGAAGAAGGACGAGCCCAAGAAGGACGAACCCGGCATGGATGCCGAGCCCCCCACGAAGCCCGACGAGGGCATGGGCTCCTAATCGCCCTGCCCCGCAGGCGAGGCCTCGGATCGGACGCGGGTCCCGGCGCCTGATCGCGTGAACGCTCCGACCAGCGCGGCGCTCGCGAGCACCAAGACGACGTCGGCGGCTGCAAAGGCGAATACGGCGCGCGCCGTCGAAACCCACCACGACTGCGCCCACCAGATGGAGAACGCGAGCACCAGCGCGGCGCCGCGAATCGAAAGGATGGCCGCGAGGTCGGCCACGAGTCGGGGCGCGTCGCCCGGTCGGGTGTCGGCGCGACGTTCGAACATGCGCATCGCCATCGCGAGCAGCACGATCCAGGGCAGCGCATAGCGCAGCGCCTGAACGCCGACGTTCGCGGCGATCGCGAGCGACATCCCCGATCCCGGATCGAGCGAGACCGCCAGGCCGGGAATCACGCCGGCGCCCGCATTGACCGTCGAGAACGATTCGGTGCCACCCAACGCGTGGAACATCGCGATGCGCAGGAGCGCGATCAGCGACGCGAAGAGCACGAGCCCCCCGCGCGTGGACGGCGCGACGAGGCGGCCCCCCGCGAACGCGCCGACGCCGAGGATCGCGAACCGCACGACGGCGTCGTCCCCGGGACGATCGAGGAGGAACGCGAGCGCGATCGAGGCGATGAGGCGCGTCGCGAGCGCGAGGTCTCCCCGGTCACGCAGTGAAACAACGAGCGCGCCGAGTCCGGTGAGGACGATCAAGCCATAGGGCACCGGACCGGGCAGTTCCGCACCTCGTACGACCGCCGCCATCGCGAGCGCGACGAGCGCCGAGACGAGCGCCCCGACCGAGCGCACGGGCGCCCGCGTCCCGCGCAGCGCGAAGCCGGCCGCCGCTCCGAGTGCCAACGCCACGATCGACGTTTGCAGCGGCGACGGCACACCCGAAACGTGCGGAACCAGAAAGGCGCAACTCGCCGCCGTCACGGCGACCACGCGCGCGGACCGTGCGACGGCGCTCGCGCGAGGCGTCAGACACGCGAACCCGACCGCGCCCATCGCGAGCAGGGCATAGGGGACCGAGAGTTCGACGAAGGGATCGACGAAGGGACGCAGCGACGTCGGAAATCCGATGAGGACGCCCAGCACGACGAGAAGCAGGGCCGGCGACGATCGAATCCGTTCGGAGATCACGACGCGCCTCGGGCGCGACGCCAGCAGCCACGCCGATAGACCCGCGAGCAGACCCGCGGCCGACGCGAGGCTCACACTCGCCGACAGCGACGCAACCGACGCCTCGAACGCCGGCTTCAACGCGAAGGCGAGTGCCGACAGGCCGACGAACGCGCCGAGCGAGCCCGCAACCGCGCGGCGGCCGCCGTCGACGAAGCGACCGTCGGCGCCCCCGTGAGCGCAGAAGAACCAAAGCACGCCCGCGAGCAGGAGCGCGGCCGCGACGCGCCACAGGTCGTGCGTCGTCGCCATTCGATCATTCAGTTGCCGTGCCTCGTGCGCCAGTCGGGCGAGCGCCGAATCGGGTCCCTCGGCGGCGAGCTTCGCGCGCCGCACGGCGATCGCGTCGGCCAAGTCCTTCGCCCCGGTCGAGGACGCCAGCGCGAGACGAGCGTCCACATACGCCTCCAGCGCCGCGCGCCGCTGTGCGGGCAGAAGGTTCGTGAGTTCGAGCGCGGGCGGCGACTCCGCGAACGCGAGCGGCGCGACGCCGAGCCAAATCGCCATCGTGGACGCGAGCGCGGCCTGAGAGATCTCGGCGCCCGCCCGCGGTGCGACGCGAGGGCCGACAGCCACGAACGGCGCTCGCCGCGCCGCCGATTCGCCGCCCCCGTGGGTGCCCCGCTCCGTCATGCCGTGGTCGGCGGCGAGAACGACGAGCGCGTCGGGATGGAGTCGCCGGAATGCCTCGACGATCGCTCGCAACTGCTCGTCGGTCCGACGGCACGCGGCGGCGTACGGAGAGAGCGCGCCGGCGGACGTGCGGGCGAGGCCCGCTCCGTCGGAATGCCCGGTGTGATCCGGCCGGGTCAGATGGACCGTCAGCGAGTCGACGCCGGCCGCGATCGACTCGAGCGCGAAGGGAACCGAACGATCGTCGGTCTTGCCCTGATCCGCCGGCCCCTGGTCGGGGACGGCGAAGACGTCGGTCGCGCGATACCAAGGGCGCGCGATTTGATACGCGGCCGCGTCGCCCGCGTGACCGATGCGCGCACCCCGCTCGGCCAATCGCTCGATGAGGTTCTCCCGCACGACCGGAGCCGAGAAATTTCTCGCCGCGACGGCGAGATCGGGATTTCGCCCGGTCAGGAGTGTGCGCACGCACGCGGCCGTCAGCGTCGGCTCCCCGGTGGTCGCGACGCCGGCGACCCCTTCGTCGGAGAGCGTCCGCCAGAACGGCATGATCGGATCGTCGCCGCGAGCCGTCGCCTCCTCACGCAGGCCATCGACGATGCCGAGGAGGAACGGCGTCGGGCGGGTCGACGCGTCGGGTGTGCGGGACGAATCCGGCACGGGAACGTCGAGGTCAGGCCCCTCGAGCCACGCTCGCGACGCCAGCCCTCCGAGCGCGAGGAGCCCCGTCAGGAGCAGGAGTGCGCGAACGAGCGCCGCCACGCGCGGGACGCCGCTCACGGGAGCGATCCGCTGGCCACGTATCGGCTCGCGAGGAACCCGATCGCCCCGAGCGTCAGCGTGGCCATCAGGAAGACGCGCCACCAGGTCCTGCTCGTCACGCCGAAGAGCCCCGCGCACGCCAGCGATACCGAGGCGACGAGCGCGAGATGGAGTCCGAAGCCGGTCGTGATTCCGGTCGAGAGGCTCTCGGCGAAGCGCAGCCATGCGACCGCCGCCGCACCTCCGGTCAACCCGACCACGACCAGCATCGACAACACCACGCTGCGCGCCAGGCGAAAGGCGTGGGCCAGGAGATGGAGCGCCACGATCCCGGCGAGGATCGGAAGCGCCGCCAGCATGAAGCCGGCCGTGCGCAGTGCTCGCTGGACGACCCACGGGCGCTCGAGGACGTGCTCGCCCGGGTCGCTTCCGATGAGCGTCCGGTTGAGCTCGAGCGCGGTACGTGCGTAGTGGTAGAGGTCGAGCCCCGAGAGTCCGCCCGCATCGACGGCCTCGTGCATGAGAATTCGATAGCGCTCCGCATGCTCGGGTTCGCGATGCGCCAGCGACTCGATCGACGGCTCGAGCGCGACTCGAATTCGCACGCGCTCGGGCTCGGGGATCTCGATCCACGGCAGGAAGAACGCCACGCACCAGAGCACGCCGGCGATCGCGCCCACGAGCGCCGCCACGCGAATCGGTCGACGACTCGCCGAGTCCGGTTCGGAATCACGCACGGCGGCAACCAGGGGATCCTCTGAATCGGACATCGAGGCCTCAAGATACCGATCGCCGACGATCCGAGTACCCTTCGGACGTGGGCCCCGCCGCCGATTTGACCGTCGTCGTGCTGTCCTGGAATACGCGGGACCTGACGGTCGCGGCGATGTCCTCCGTGCCACTCGCCTGCGCGCCGTACCGCGTGCGAGCGATCTGCGTGGACAACGCGAGTTCCGACGGGACCGCCGAGGCGGTGCGTCGCGCCTGCCCCGACGCCCTCGTGGTCGAGACCGGCTCGAACCTCGGCTTCGCACGCGGCAACAACGCGGCGCTCCCGCTCGTCGAGGGGCGCGCGATCTGCTTTCTCAACAGCGACACGGTCGCGCAAGAGGGTTCCCTCGCGCACGTGCTCCGATACCTCGACGAACACCCGGGGGCCGGCATCGCGTGTCCGAAACTCGTCTTTCTCGACGGCTCGCCCCAGCGGGCCGCCTGGGCCTTTCCGACGGCCAAGGCGATTCTCCATCAGTTCACGCCGCTCGGCTGGCTCGGCTTCGGCCGCGCCGACGCCGAACTCACCCGCCCGCACCGCCGACCCGACGAGCACACCGGACCGGTCGAAACCGTCTCGGGGGCGTGCCTCGTCATCCGAACGACGCTCTGCGAACGGCTGGGCGGCTTCGATCCGGGCTACCCCTTCTATTTCGAGGACGTCGATCTCTGCGCCCGTGCGCACGATGCGGGCGCCGAAGTCCACGTCGTGGTCGAAGGGCCGCCGGTCGTTCATCACGGCGGCGCGTCATCGGCGCTGGGTCAGGGCGCGACGCGCCTTCCACTCCTCGCCGGTGCGCTCCGCTTCCAGCGACGACGGCTCACTCCCGCGCGCTATGCCGTCTTCTCTGCGGTCTTCAAAGTGGGTGTCGTCACCCGCTCGCTCATCGAACTGGTTCGGGCACCCTTCTATGCGCTCCTTCGCCGCATGCGGGGTCGACCCGAGCGGGCCGCACGGACCTGGCGCACGGCGCGCGAGCGCGCGCACTTCCTCGAGCGGGACGTGCTCGCGCTGCTCCGGGCGGAGCCCTCGACGCGGTCTAGCGATTGTCGGACGGGTTCGCAGCCGGGTCGGTGACCGAAGGGACTGCGACCTCGCCCGTCGTGGACCGGCGCAGGAAGAGCAGGGCGAAACTGGTGTCGAGCACCTCGCCGGGCTTGTGGGTGGAGTCGCTGTCCCAGTATCCCTTCTCCGTCTGGCGTACGACCAACTGCTCGGCCATCTCGGCGTACCAGCGGTGGCGCCCGATCAGCACGTTGCCGACGAGGTCGAGCGCCCGC
>JANNRO010000625.1:0-2331 GCA_031401505.1 Planctomycetia bacterium | reverse complement strand
GTCGAAGCGCCAGTCGCGCTCGCCCAGGATCTCGCGGACCTCACCCTCGGGGCTCGGGTTCTGCGGCAGGTTGTTCAGGGAAAGCCCCGCGACCGTTGGGCCCCGCATGGAAGTGGGGCGACGTCGGATGCACCGCCTCGTTCTTCAGGTGCGCCGAGCGCGGCGAGGTGTTGGCGTCACGCGTGCGCTCCTCCAGGACTTCCTCTTCGGAGTACTCGGTCGTGTCGAGCGTGTCGAGGCGGACGGCGTCGGGTTCCAGGTCTTCGTCGTCGACCTGCGCGAGATCGGTCTGGTCGAGATAGGAGATCGCGAGCTCGCGGAAGATGTAGTCGATGATCGACGTCGACATCTTGATGCGGTCGTTGCCCCCGACGATGCCGTTGGGCTCGAAGCGCGTGAAGAGGAACGCGTCGGTGAACTCCTCGAGCGGCACGCCGTACTGGAGACCGATCGAAACCGCGATCGCGAAGCAGTTCATCAGGCTGCGGAAGGCCGCGCCCTCCTTGTGCATGTCGATGAAGATCTCGCCGAGCGCCCCGTCGGCGTACTCGCCCGTGTGGAGATACAGCTTGTGGCCGCCGATGACGGCCTTCTGCGTGTAACCCGCACGGCGCGAGGGAAGGCGCGCACGCCGCCCCTTGTGGATGTAGCGCACGACGACCTTCTCGGTCACCTTCTCGGCCAGCTTGCGCACGCCCTCGGGCACTCCGCCCTCGGCGACGGCGTCGGCCACCGCATCGGCCGCATCGAGGTCGTCGTTGGTCGCGTTCAACGGCTGGGAGAGCTTGCTGCCGTCGCGATAGAGCGCGTTGGCCTTCAGCATGAGGCGCCACGAGAGTTCGTAGGCCTTGCCGACCTCCTGCACGGAGGCCTCGTCGGGCATGTTGATCGTCTTGCTGATCGCCCCCGAGATGAACGGCTGCGCCGCCGCCATCTGGCGGATGTGGCCCTCGGGCGAGATGTAGCGCGTGCCGTAGCGACCGCACTTGCTCGCACAGTCGAAGACCGGCAAGTGCTCGGCCTTCAGGTGCGGCGCACCCTCGACGGTCATCGTGCCGCAGATGACGTCGTTGGCCTTCCTCACCTGGTCCCTGTCGAGGCCCAGATGCTTGAAGAGGTCGAAGCCCGGCGCCTCGTAGACGTGGGGCGGGATGTTCAGCTCGTTCTTGAGGAAGCCGTCGCCGAGCGTGTAGCGGTTCATCACGAACGAGATGTCGAAGGCCGACGGCAGCATCGCGTCGATCTTCGCGATCATTTCGTGGGTGAAGCCCTTGGCGAGCAGCGACACCGGATCGACGAAGGGCGCACCCTTGAGCGTCCCCGAGCCCATCGCGTAGAGGACGATGTCCTCAATCTGCTCCTTCGAGTAGCCGAAGCGCGAGAGCGCGACCGGCACCGAACGGTTGATGATGCGGAAGTAGCCGCCGCCGGCCAGTTTCTTGAACTTGACCAGCGCGAAGTCGGGCTCGATGCCCGTCGTGTCGCAGTCCATCACGAGGCCGATCGTGCCGGTCGGCGCGATGACGCTCACCTGCGCGTTGCGGTAGCCGTGTTTCTCGCCGAGCGCCAAGGCCTCGTCCCACGAGCGGCGCGCCGCGCGCAGAAGGTCTTCGGGGCAATCCCCGGGGTCGATGCCCTCGGGGGTGATCGAGAGCCCCTCGTACTCGGAGCGGGCCACGTTGTAGGCCGCGCGACGGTGGTTGCGGATGACGCGAAGCATCGAGTCGCGGTTCTTCTCGAAGCCCAGGAACGGGCCGTGCTCACGCGCCATCTCGGCGCTGGTGGCATACGAGTCGCCGGTCAGGATGGCGGTCAACGCACCGTTGATCGCCTGTCCCTCGTGCGAATCGTAGGGAACGCCCATCAGCATCAACAAGGTGCCGAGGTTGGCGTAGCCGAGGCCCAACGTGCGGAACTCGTACGACTTCCACGCGATCTCGCGGCTCGGGAACTGGGCCATCAAGACCGAGATCTCGAGCGCGATCGTCCAGAGCTTCGTCGCGTGGCGATAGCCCTCGATGTCGAAGCGGCCGGTGTCGGTGTCGTAGAACGTCGTGAGATTCAGGCTCGCGAGGTTGCACGCCGTGTCGTCGAGGAACATGTACTCGGAACAGTTGTGGACGACGAGGCCGCCGGCCACGAAGTGGTGCGTCGCGGGCTCGGTCAGGTCGAAGACGGTCTCTTCGCCCACGTAGGTGAACGACTCGAAGCGGTCGACGAGCGGGTCGGCATAGGTCGAGACCTCGCGATTGAGCGTCGCGTGCGCGTCGGCCTTGGAACTGCCCTTCAGGAAACCGATCTCTCGCTCGAAGACCAGCCGCGACTGCCGCG
>JANNRO010000624.1:0-22840 GCA_031401505.1 Planctomycetia bacterium | reverse complement strand
CGAATACAAGAAGGCCTCTGCAACGGACGTCGCCAGCCGGAAGTCGGACTCGTCGGGCGGGGACGCGAAGTCTTTGGACTCGAAGTCTTCGGACTCGACGTCGTCGGATTCGAAGTCCTCCGACGCGAAGTCGTCGGATGCCAAGTCCGATTCCAGGTCCGACTCCAAGTCAGGCTCGAAGTCCGAGTCGAAGTCGTCGGACTCGAAACCCGCGGCGTCTTCGGACGGTTCGTCCTCGAAGGGTTCGAGCGAGTCCGCGGGCTCGAAGTCGTCCGGTGGATCGGGCGGCAGGTCGGGCGGTTCCGGGGCTTCGGGTCCGAAGTCGTCGGGCTCGAAGAAGTCGAAGTGAGCGCGGCGGGTTCGGCCCGGCCGACGTCGGGCTCGCCGTCGGGCTATGTCTGCCCCACATGCAAGCGGGCCGTCACGGCGACGAGTCTCTGGCGCCCGTTCTGCACCGAGCGATGCAAGATGGCGGACTTGGGCGGCTGGTTTCTCGGCAAGTACCGCATCGCTGGTTCCGACGTCGAGGCCGAAGAGGACGGCGCCACAGGGGCCCCGACGATCGACGACACCGATTGATTCCGCCTCTCGGGGGCGGCGGACGCGAATGCGTCGCGTCCGGATGCGCGAGGGCGTCCGGGCCGGCTTCGATCGTTCCGGGAGGTTGCGAACAATGAGTTCCCGGAGGAGTGAACTCGGCGACCTCGCACCCTACGTGAAGCGCACTCGTTGACGGATCGCTCGTTCTGACGAGCCTGAACGCAAATGCGTCGTGGCCTACGCGCCGCATGCCGCACCACGTCGGACTCGGAGTCGGGTATCCTGACGCCCCGGAGCCACACCGTGAACGCCGACATCGCCCGACACATGCCGGCCATCGATGAGATCTGCAGACGCCACCACGTCCGAAGTCTGGAATTGTTCGGATCGGCCGCGACGGGGCACTTTCGGCCGGGCGAGAGCGATTTCGATTTTCTGGTCGAGTTCGATCCGATGCCGGAGGGCGGATACTTCGACGCCTATTTCGGCCTCGCCGAGAATCTCACGGACCTACTCGGCGGACCGGTCGATCTGGTCGTCGGATCCGCGATCAAGAATCCATACTTCCGGCAGTCGGTCGACGCGAGTCGGACGCCCGTGTATGCGGCTTGAGGCCCGAAGTCTCCTTCACGACATCGCGCGTGCCGCCGACCTGATCGCCGAGTTCACCTCCGGCAAGTCGTTTGCCGACTACGTCGGCGACGCGATGCTGCGTGCGGCGGCGTTGGAAGAAGATCTGCGTGGTCTCTAGCGCGCCGAATGCCACGCTCACGACGGTCCGCCACCACCCGGTCGCGAGGATTCGCCGCGCCGCCTACGACCCACTGTCGTGACTCGACGACGATCACGTTCGGATGTCGGCGCACACCGTCGCGACGCAAACGGTAGGGTCGCGGGGGAGGGGGATCGGGTGCG
This sequence comes from Planctomycetia bacterium, assembly GCA_031401505.1. Classification (GTDB taxonomy): domain Bacteria; phylum Planctomycetota; class PLA2; order PLA2; family JAEUHO01; genus JANNRO01. The sequence continues at coordinate 21,385 of JANNRO010000624.1, read as the reverse complement.
CGTTGCGCGCGCCCCGGCGTCGCGCGACTCCACTTTCGTCATGGAACACGAAATGTCACCTCGATCGGACTCGGCGCGAAGGGCTCGCCGGACGGGCGACGCCAGTCGTTCACCCTCAATCGCCAAGTTCCCGTCGAGAGGGGTCGCGCCAGCGTCAACACGATCGATCCCGCCTTGGGCCCGAACACGAGTTTCGTGCCCGACAGTTCAACCGGCGTTCCGCCCGCGTCGAGGAGCGCCATGTGACGCAGGTCGCCGGCGTCGCGCCAGTGGACGGGCGTCGCGAGCACGACCGTGAGGATGCCGCGTCCGGATGGCTTTCCTCCCGCCGCTCGCTCGATCGACCACGACACCCTCGCGATCGGTGTCGGGCCGGGCGGCTTCCCCGTGACCGGGATCGCCGCCAGCGCCAGTCCCTCCGGGACGCGGTCCGCGCCGGCGTCGACGATCCGGACCGCCAATCGGCCGGTCGACATGCGGGGCAGATGTCGGAGCAGAAGCGTGTTGGGCCCCTTGCGTCGATGGACGACGATGCTCGCGTCGTCCGCTCGAAACCGTCGGGTGCCGGCGGGCACCTCGAGCGGTATTCCGTTCCACCATGCGCGGAGCACCCCGTCCCAGCCGAACCGAAGAGACACGTCCTTCTCGGTCTCGGAGGAAAGCGTCGCGAGCAGCGTTCGCGGCTTGGGAATCGCCGCCAAGATCCGGCGGGAGTCGACCGGATCGGCGAGGGGTCGCCCCTCGAGCACCGCCCATTGGCCGTCGCCGTCGACCTCGCCGGCGAAACGCGGGCGGCGGAGAACTTCGGTCGCGAGGTCGGCCAGCGAGTCGGCGTCGGAGGCGCCCGGACCCAGATGGAGCCATTCCTCGACGACGAGCCCCGGCCCGTCCGAGACGCGAGCCGTGTCGGCTCGAACCGTGCCTTCGGCGCCGAACGCACCGAGGTCTCCACCATCACCCGCGGCCCCGAGCGCGGGCGAGCCCGGCGAGAGCCCGAGCACCTGGTCGAGAGACCCGAGGAGCGCGTCGCCGTTCCACGTCTCGGGCAGCGCGCGACGCCTCTTCGGGTCGGCGAGCAGTGCGTCGGCACCCAGGAGGACGTCGGACCGGACGAGCGCCGTGTTCGCCCAGAACAGATTCCGCCCGCGTACGAACGCGTCGATCGAGGCCAGGGAGAATTCCCCGAAGTCGGACCCGGCGAACACCAGTTGATTCCCCTCGAACACGCTGTTCGCCACCCGCGCCGGACCGCCGACGGCCAGTTTGCAGCGGATGAACTCACACCGGTCGACGAACGGGCCGAGCCCCTTCACCGGGTACGTCGTCGAGTGGCGGTCGTTCGCGATCCCCGATCCGCAGCGAACGAAGACACATCGATGCACGAACGGGCGCGCCGCCAGTTCGACCGAGATCCCGACCTCGCAATGCCCGAAACGGCATCCATCGATCGTCGGCGCGACATCGCCCACCATGCGGATCACCTGATCCTCGCGGCCCCACAGCACGCCCGCGCCGATCCCGGTATGGCAGTCGACGAACGCACAGTCGCGGGCCACGGCATGAGGACAGCCCGGCTGGAACCCCGTTTCGGCCCCCGAAACGAGACAACGCACCAGTTGGACCCCGGCGGGGACCGCGTCATGAACGAGGATCCCGCGCCAGCGCTTCCATCGCACGGGCTTCGACGTGGCGGGCATCGCTTCGGGCTCGAAGCGGATGGGGGCCCGCACGTCGCCTTCGGCGACGAGTCGCCCGAAGACTTCGATCCCGGGCTTGTCGTGCGACTCGACGCCGCCGGACTCGACCCACGGGACCGTGATCCGAGTTCCGGCCGCGATCCGGAGCGTGGCGTGCGCCTGCACCCGAATCGGACGCACGAGCCGTACCTGACCGGACCACGTCGTGTCGCGCTCCACGTCGACCGCCTCGAGCGCGACCGAATCCTCGGCCCGGGCACCCGACGTGGCGACCAGTCCCCCGAGGGTCGCAAGCAGCCAGCGCGGGATCGCGGCCCTCATCGGGGCCTGAACGCGTCGGGAGGCACGTCCAATTCGGCCCACCCGACGTCGGGAATCTTGTCGATGCGGATCGCATCCGTCCACGCGATGACGCGGAACGCCGTCTGTTCGGTCACCCGCGGAATCGAGAACTCGACGTTTCGACGCAGGGCGACGCCGAATTTCGACGTTCGAATCGCGTCGACCACCTCCTCTACGTAGGCCATGTACCTTCCACCGCTCTCGAGCGGTTCCAGCGCCACGGTCACGCGATCCCGGTCGAGGACGTCGTGGTCGCTGACGCCCGTCCGACCGAGCCCTTCCGCCGCGAGTCGGACCAGCGCGTGGAGGTGCGTCACGTCGTGATCGACCTCGAGCGAGGCAAGGTCCACTTCCGACGCGTCCGGATGGAGTTCGTCCGTCGCGTCGTCGACCCGCGGCTGTCCACTCCACTCCTTGCTGTTCCCGTCCAACTCGATCGCCGTCCCCTCGTCCGCGCACACGTACTCGAGCCAGATCGGGCTCTCGCTCAAGGATCCTTCCGCTTCGATGCGCACGCGCACGGACTTGTTGTAGCGAAGCCCCTGCGCGACGACGAGGTCGAGCGGCACCTGGAAGCGCAGTTCGGCCTCTTCGACGGTCGGCGGGTCGATGCGCCGGTCCAGCTGATGGACCCACGTTCTCCTTCCGGGCCCGCCCCGGATCAGCTGGATCTGGGGACGGCTCCACGACGATCGGAACAGCCGCGCCGGAGCGGGAACGCCCTCGACGAGGGCCGGCGCGTTCGTTCGCTGGTAGCGCGAACCGATCGCGGCCCGGACCCAGAGATCGGCGCCGTCCATTCCGGTCTTCTCGTCGGCATCACAGTCGACGTAGAGGTGGACGCACTCAAAGATGCCTTCGAGGAGCGGGCGACGGAATCGGACCACCACCTGCAACGCGGCGGCTCTGGCGACCACGCCTACGCGCACGACATCATGGATCTCACGGCGCGGTCGCGGCGACAGGCCATCCTCGAGCACGAGGTGCGGCGATGCGGACCCGACGACCGGGTCCGGTGCGGCGGTCGCGATGTGCGCCGCCGCGGTCACGATCGCGAGGACGAGCGCGGCCGAACGGAATCGACATGACGCGGGGCGCACGACGCGCGGAATCGTATGCGGAGGGCTACGCCCCCCCGAGCGACTTCGCCCCACCACGTCGCAGCGCTCGAATCGCACGTCTCCACCAACGTCCACGCCGCCGGTCCCTGCGGTCCGCGTCGGACATCCTGACGCGCAGGGACTTGGCGAGGACCCCGTCGCCGTTCGCTTCGAGTGCGTCGAGCGTCTGGCGGAGATATTCGTTGTTGTAGCCGCCCGACAGGCGCGCCTCGCGGAGACGATCGGCGAGGAGGGCGCGATCGGGGAACGTGATCGCCGCGTCGAGACGCCCCACGGCCCTCAGTTCGAGCATGGTGCGCATGCACTTCTCGCAGCGGCCGCAGTTGACGACACCCGGCCGGGGCGCGTCGTGGTGCAGGCAGACTTCCAGGACGGACATCCCCTCCGGCCACGAGGCGATGGTTCGGACCTTCTCGAGGCGCGTGCGCGACGGCTCCCCGTGAACTACGGATGCGGCCTCGCTCGAGAACAACGGATCGAGCATCGGGTGCGATCCATGGGGCGGATGCTTCCCCGGGTACCCACCGCTCGCGAAGTGGACCTGCGTCAGGCGGCGAGCGAACGCGTGCGCCGCCGCGATCATTCCCGCCCCGAACGCCACGTCACGCGACCAGGGGTAACTCGGATGGAAGGTGCGCGCATTCGTTCGAACCGGGATGAGGACCAGGCCTTGTGTCTCGGCGAATCGCTCGAGTCGCGCGACCTGCTCGCCGTGTGCGCGCAGACGGCTGGATCTCGGCTCCTGCCCGTCGAAGTCGCTCGAGTGCCATCCGAAGAGATGGATCGCCTCCCGGATGGCACGCGGATCTCCGTGCGAGAACTCGATGCGGTTGCGGCGCAGCATCGAGAGACTGTCGACGCCGCCCGAGAGGTAGCCGGCACAGTACGGGGCGGAGCGCGCCGACGCGGAGGCGAATCCGCCGCTGGCCTCGATCGGCACCTTCCGGCACCACGGGTACCACGTGGACCAAAGCTGCATGGCCGCCCGCAATCCGTCGCGAAGTCGGAGGCTGACGCGACCGTCGATGGCGAGCCGAGGCTCTCCGAGTCCCGCGGCAAGCGGCATCGCCGCCAGCAGGAACGCCTCCGGCGCCGGCTCGAAATCGGCGGAGAACCGCGCGGCCGTCTCGAACCAGAGGGTGTCCGGCCCGCGGTGCGGTCCCTCCCAGACGACTCGGGCTCGAATCCTCGGCCCGTCGGCCCGTTCCTCGCGGGAGAGATTCTCGATACGCACCGCGCGATTCTAGGGCGCGTTCGGGACATGAGCACCGGAGCCGGGCGCAAGGGCGAGGTGCAGGAACCAGCTCGGATCTGCATCGGTGCGCTGGACCCCGTCGCCCGTCGCGAGGTCACTCGTTGCTGCAACGGCGTCGCCGGAGCGCACGAGGTGAAAGTTCGACCGATCGCGGTGTAATGCGTTCGTACCCGTGGGGCGGACCTGATGAAAACGAGCAGCGACCCCGTGATCCGACCGCATCCGTCCGGACCGGGCGTCTACATCGTCATCCGCCGGACGCTCGAATGGCAGGACGAGGCGGCCGTTCGGGACGGCTTGAGGCCCGAGTTTCGTTCGAAGTACGAGACGTGGAATCGGACCTTCCAGATGCCGTACCACCTCTTCCGCGTCCGACTGCGGGACATCGCGCGAAGCAATCTCGGCCGCGTCACGGACAGCGCCGTCGTGCCGATCGCGGCGGTCCCGCCCGGGGCTCTCGTCGCGCCCGTCGACGACGACGACTGGTTTGCGCCCGATCTGGCGAACCACCTTCGCCGCGCGCACGACCCGGCGATCCGTGGCTACCACTGGACGCCCTACATCCTCGAAGCGCAACGCGTGCGGCGGCGTTGGCCCTGGCCGTTCCGACGCCGGGGAGGCTCGGCGCCCGGAGCCGCGCCGATCGCGTTCACCTGTGAGAGCAACAACTACGCCGTCGTCAATACGGTCGGGTGGTGCGAACTGACGCAGCGGCACAGCCTGGCGAGCCGCCACTACGACGAACACCCGAGCGACGTGAAGCACATCGCGCTCATGCTGAGTCTCCAGAACAAGAATCTGTCTTCGCAATCCGTCCTCGATTGGGGCCAGCCAACGGTCGACCCCGACATGCTCCGTCGTCGATTCCATCGCTTTCGGAGCTTCTACTCTCGGACCGTGCTTCCGGCCCCGCTGTCGTGGGCGACGCCGTACGTCCACCGGATGGCGGAACTCATGCACGACCTCCGGCTCGCCTGATCCCCCGGGGAACGGACGGCGCCTTCGAGTCGCGCCCGACGAAGACGACACGAATGCGTGTCGTCAAGTACCGTATCGCGGGCCCCGAAGTCGATCCTTTCGACGGTGGCGCCGCGAAGGCCCCGACCCCCCGATGACCCTCTTCGACCCCGCGCTCGTCGACCTCTGGCACCGGACGGGTCGTGCAGCCCGCGACGACAGAAAGCGCCTCGTCGCGCTCTACGGCGTGCTCGTGACGCCGCTCGCGTTGATCCTCGGCGCGCTCGTGTTTCGGTTGATCGACGCGGGCGACCCCGCGTTCGGTGCGCTCAGGCGCCCGATCGCGTACGTGATCGCGCCGCTTCACGACGCGTGGATGGCCGATCGGGATCTGGCGCTCCTGCTCTACGTCTTCGTCCAGGGCGTCGTCCTGTCGGCCGTCTGGGGATTCTTCGGCGGCGCGGTGTCGCGGCTGGCGGCGGTGCATCTCGCGACCGATCGCAAGGAGTCGGCTCCCGCCGGGATCGCCTTCGCCCGCCGACATTTCAAGGGCTTCGCGGGCGCGCGCGCGGCGCTCTGGGCGTCGGTCGTACTCCCCGTCGTCGCCGCCGCCGTCGTGTCGGCCGCCGGCCGGCTGCCCGGGCTCGCCGGGACGATCCTCTTCCCGCCGGCCATCGTGGCGGCGGCGCTGCTCGCGTTGGTTGCCGTCGTCGCGGCCAGCCTGGCGGCGGTCGCGGGGTTCCTGACGTCGCCGACGATCGCGTGCGAAGACAGCGATGCATTCGATGCGGTGAGTCGCGTCTACGGTTACGCCGCCGCCGGATTGCCTCGGCTCGTCGGCGTGCGGCTTTTCTTCCTCGCCGGCGTGTTCGTCGGATCGACGTGGCGGCTTGCCCGTACGGCGGCCGCGGCCGTGCTCCTCTGTCTCGTGATCCAGGCGGGTGCGGGACCCGACGCCTTGCGCCGGCTCACCGACACGCTCTTCGACGTCGGACAGGGCACGGCGACGCCGCAACTCGGTACGTTGCTCGCATCGATGACGTTCGCGCTCGTCATCGGCGGGCTCGCGGCCCTTTGGCTCGCCGACCTCGTCTCACGCGTGCTCTGTGCCCGCGTCGGCGCCTATCTCGCGCTGCGCCGATCCATCGATCGCATCGCGCCCGCCGAACTCCGGACGGCCCCGGTCTCGCGCGGACGTCTCGGTCCCGAGGCGGCGGGCTTCGTGGAAGTCGATCGGGTCGGGTCGGACGTGGGCCCCGCGCGCCGTTCGCCGGGCGCGCCGTGAGCCATGACATCGCGGCCGTGACCGTCCCCGTCCTCGAAGTGTTCTCGACGATTCAGGGCGAGGGACCGCGCGTGGGGGAACGCCAGGTCTTCGTGCGGCTCGCGCGTTGTGATCTGCGCTGCGCCTTTTGCGATACGCCCGAGTCGTATCCGACGCCCGCGCAGGCCCGCGTGCAACTCCGACCCAACGACGACGGCGACGAGCATCCGACCAATCCGATGTCGGTCGACGCCCTGGTGGCGGCGGTCGTGCGCCTCGACGCGCCGCGGGGCCTTCATCCGTCGGTTTCCATCACGGGCGGCGAGCCGCTGCTGCATCCGAAGGCGGTCCGGGCGCTCGGCGCCGCGTTGTCGACGCTCAGGTTCCGCGTACACCTCGAGACCGGCGGTCATCGCCCCGGCGCGCTCGCCGATGTGCTCGACGCGATCGACGAGGCGACGCCCGATCTGAAGATCGCGTCGGCGACCGGTTTCGCGACGCCGTGGGACGCGCATCGGGACAGTTACCGACTCCTCGATCGCGCCGGGAAGCTGCTCGCGATCAAGGCCGTCATCGGCGGCACGACGACCGAAGACGAAGTGACCGAGGCCGCCGCGTTCGCGCATGCGCACGGAACGTCCGCGCCGTTCGTGCTCCAGCCGGTGACGGCGAAGGACGGCGGTCCCCCTCCTCCTCCCGCCGCCCTCCTCCTCCGCCTCCAATCGGCCGCGGCCCGCGTCCATCCCGCCGTCCGCGTCATCCCCCAGACCCACCGAATGCTCCACCTCCGCTGAGTATTCGAAGTTCGCCTCCGATGAGTGTCAGAGACTCTCCGGAGAGCGAGAAGTTCGCCTCCCGACTGAGTCTGACACTTCTGGGAGGCGTAGGGCGGGAGGGGGCCGTGCGGGCGCGTCCGGCTACCATCGACGCCCCATGTCCGCCGGCTCCCCCAAATCGAAGAAGCCCTATCGCCGTGCGCCCTCGGGCAGCCGAGGGGATCGCACCGGGCACAAGGGACCGAGGCAGAAGCGCGAGCCGAAGGAGGTCATCGACCCGCTTCCGCGCGATCTCTCCCTCGCGCCCCCCGTCATCGCGGTGGTCGGTCGACCCAACGTCGGCAAGTCGACGATGTTGAACGCCTTCACGCGGAGCCTCGTCTCGATCGTCGACCCGACCCCCGGTGTCACCCGCGACCGCGTCGGCGTGCTCTGCACCCTCGCCGACCGCACCGTCGAGTTCATGGACACCGGCGGCGTCGGCATCGTCGACGCGCAAGGGCTCGAGTCGCACGTCGAGGCGCAGGTCGAAACGGCCATCCGCCACGCGTCGGTCATCCTCTTCGTCGTCGACGCCCGCGAGGGGGTCATGCCCTACGACCGCGCGGTCGCCGCTCGCCTGCGCCGGGCCCACGCGCCGGTGCTGCTGCTCGCCAACAAGGCCGAAGCGCAGAAGAGCGCCTGGAACCTGGCCGAATTCACGACGCTCGGCTACGGCGAACCCATCGCGGTTTCGGCGCAGGAGGGATTGAACCTCCAGCGCGTCGAGGAAGAGATCCGCCGACTGCTCCCCGAGGGTCCGACGACGCCGGTCAAGATGGCGCCGCCGCTGATGCACCTGGCTTTCGCGGGCCGGGTCAACGTCGGGAAATCCTCGCTCGTCAACGCGCTGCTCCACGAGGAGCGCATGATCGTCAGCGAGGTGCCGGGCACCACCCGCGACAGCGTCGACCTGCGCTTCACCAAGGACGGCAAGTCGTTCGTGCTGATCGACACGGCCGGCATCCGCAAGGAGAAGGCCGTCCAGAACTCGCTCGAGTTCTACGCCAAGCGCCGCAGCGAGCGCGCCATGCGCCGCGCCGACGTCACCGCGTTGATCCTCGACGCGACGATGGACGTCTCCCGCATCGACCGCACGATCGCGGGCTACGCGACCGACGCGCATCACCCGGTGGTGGTCGTCGTCAACAAGTGGGACCTGGCGCCGCCCGACTTCCCGAAGTCCGAGTTCGTCAAGTACATCGTCAAGACGCTCGACGGGCTCTCGTATGCCCCCGTCGTCTTCACGTCGGCGCTCAAGGGCCGCAACGTCACGAAGATCGTCCAGGTCGCCTACGGCCTCCACGTCCAGGCCCAGACCCGCTGCACCACCGGGCAGGTCAACAAGGCCATCGAAGCCGCGTACGCGAAGCAACGCCCTCGCCCCATGAAGGGCGGCATCGGGAAGATCTTCTACGGCACGCAGGTCGACATCGCGCCGCCGACGTTCGTCCTCTTCGTCGACGACCCCGCGCGCTTCGACGACACCTACACGCGCTACCTCGAGAATCGGTTCCGCGAGATGCTGCCCTTCCCGCAGGTGCCGATGCGGATCAACTACAAGTCCCGCATGCGCTCGCCGTCGAAGAACGCGCTCGGACCCAAACCCAAAGTGTGGCCCACATCGTCGTAGAGGCCGTCGTGCGGCCTCGTCGGGAGACGTCCATGAGTCGTCGCGCCATCGGAATCGTCGCGGGGCTCGCCCTGATGCTCGCCGCCTGCGGTCGCGAGAAGGCCGACCCGGCGGGCGCAACGGCGGGCGTCGGATCGGTGGGGGGTACGGGGGGAGGGAAGGCGCTCCAGACGTTCGTCTACGCCCGCGGCAAGGATTCCCCCGGGCTCGATCCGGCGGAAGAGACCGACGGCGAAGCGGCGCTGGTGCTCGTCAACGTCTACGACACCCTGGTTCGCTTCAAGCCCGGTTCCGCCGAGACGGAACCGGCGCTCGCGACGAAGTGGACCGCCGCCGCCGATCACTTGTCGATGACGTTCGAATTGCGCCCGAACGTGAAGTTCCACGATGGCACGCCCTTCGACGCAGCGGCGGTCGTCGCCAACATGGAGCGCCAGCGCGACCCCGCGCACCGCTTCAACTTCCTGAAGGACCGCTACGCCTACTGGGGCGACATGTTCGGCTTCGTGAAGGCGTGTTCGGCACCGGCGCCCATGACCGTCCGGTTCGACTTCGCCGCTCCCATGCCTTCGTTCTTCCTGCCCCTGTTGGCGATGTTCTCCGCGTCCATCGTCTCGCCCAGGGCGCTCGAGCAGGGCAAGGCGTTCGTCGCGCGCAACGCGGTCGGCACGGGTGCGTTCCGGTTCCGTTCCTGGGAGAAGGAAGAGATCACGCTGGAAGCCAACGACGATTGGTGGGACGGCCGTCCCGCGCTCGATCGACTGGTCTTCGTCGTCGTCACCAATTCGGGCACGGCTTCGTTGAAACTCGAAGGCGGTCAGGTGGACGGGATCGACAACGTCGCGACCCGCGACGTGCCGCGGCTCGCGAAAGACCCCCGGTTCACGCTTCAGCAGGTCAACCCCGGGCTCTCGGTCTGCTATCTCTCGATGAACAACGACGTCAAGCCGTTCGACGACGTCCGTGTGCGTCGGGCGGTCGCGCTCGCGATCGACAAGAAGCGGATCGTCGATGCCGCCTACGACAACCTGGCGGCCCCGATCGTGACCCTCGTGCCCCCGAGCGTGCCCTTCAGCGCGGCCATCCCCGAGCGCGTCCGCGACGTCGGTGCCGCGAAGAAGTTGCTCGCGGAAGCGAACGCGACGGGTGCGAAGGTGAGACTCCAGTATCCGAGCAACTCGAGGCCCTATCTCCCCAATCCGGACGCGGTCGCGGCCCAGATCCGCGACGACCTGCGTGAGATCGGCCTCGAGGTCGAGTTGAAGAAGGAAGAGTGGTCGGCCTATCTGAAGCTCACGAAGCACGGCGAGCATCAGATGTGCGTGCTCGGCTGGACTCCCGACGTGTACGACGCCGACAACTACCTCTACGTGCTCCTCTCGAAGGAGGGCGCGGTCAAGGGGTCGGCGAACAACGTGAGTTTCTACCGAAGCGACGCCTTCCAGGAGCGCGTCGCCAGGGCGCGCACCTCCTACGACCCCGACGAGCGCCGCCGTCTGTACGCGGAAGCGCAACAGATCGCGTTCGACGACGTGCCGATGGTCCCGCTGATCGTCCAGCCCCGGACGTCGGCGACGGCCGCGTACGTGAAGGGTTTCATGATGGACCCGATCTCGAGTCCCCGCTTCGCGCGCGTCACGCTGTCGAAGTAGCGGTCCGGCCCGCGTAGCATCCCGGCGTGTTCGGCTACGCCGCCCGCCGCCTGCTCTGGACGATCCCGCTCCTGGTGGTCGTCTCGCTCCTCTGCTTCGCGCTGACCGACCTCCTCCCCGGCGACCCGACGGCGGCGCGGTTGGGGCAGCACTTCTCGACCGAGTCCGCCGCCGGCATGCGGCGCGAGATGGGGCTCGACGACCCGTTCCTCGTTCGCTACGGTCGGTTCGCAAAGGGCGCGTCACACCTGGAGTTCGGCGACGACTGGTTGAAGCCCGGCGTGTCGGTCGGCAGCGAGATCCGCGGCCGGTTCCCCGCCACGTTCGAGTTGACGCTCGTCGCGATGGCCATCGCCGTCGTCCTCGGACTCCTGATCGGATGCGTGGGCGCCGCGTTCCCACGCCGATTCGTGGACGCGATCGGGCAGGTGCTGGCGCTGCTCGGCTCGTCGGTGCCGGTGTTCTGGCTCGGCATGATGGCGATGCTCCTCTTCGCCGTCACCCTCCAATGGCTGCCGATCCCCGACTGGTCGCCCCGAGCCGTCGCGGCGGACGCGAAGTTCTCGACCGATTTCCTGCTGCTCGAGTCGATCGTGCGAGGCGACTTCGAGGCGGCCTGGCAGGCGCTGAAGCTGATCGCGCTGCCGGCGATGGTCCTATCGACGATCCCGCTGGCGGTCATCGTGCGCATGACGCGCTCGACGATGCTCGAGGAACTGGGCCGCGACTACGTGCGCACGGCGCGCGCGAAGGGCGTCCCCGAACGACGCGTCGTCGGCACGCACGCGCTGCGCAACGCGTTGATCCCGATCATCACGATCACCGGACTCCAGACGGGCGCCCTGCTCGGCGGCGCGGTCCTGACCGAAACCGTCTTCGGTTGGCCCGGCCTCGGGCACTACGTCGTGACGGCCGTGCGCGAGCACAACACGCCCGTCGTGGTCGGTGGCGTGCTCCTCTTTTCGTTCACCTTCGTCCTGGTCAACCTGATCGTCGACCTGCTGTATCACGCGGTCGACCCGAGGCTTCGACGGGCGGCCAAGCCGTGAAGGGCGCCCGCGTCCTGCGTCGTCTGCGCCGCGATCCCCTCTTCTGGGTGGGGGCGACGCTGCTTCTCGTCGTGATCCTGGGCGCTCTCCTTGCGGGCGTGCTTTCGTCGCACGCCCCCGACCGCCGCGTGGAGGATGTCGGTGCCCGGCACGCGCCGTCCGCGTCCCACGTTCTCGGCACCGACGGCAACGGCTATGACGTCTGGAGCCGCCTCCTTCACGGCGCCCGAGCGAGTCTGCTGACGGGGCTGTCGGCGGTGTGCCTCGCGATCCTCGTGGGGCTGCCGCTCGGTGCGATCTCGGGCTTCGCGGGCGGCGTACCCGACGCGCTGCTCATGCGAGCGACCGACGTGCTGCTCGCATTTCCGAGCGTGCTGTTGGCGCTCGTGATCGCCGCGTGGGCGGGGGGCGGGAGCGCCGGCACGCTGATTCTCGCCGTCGGCGTCGTGCAGGTGCCGATTTTCGCGAGGCAGGTCCGCGCGTCGGTCCTTCAGGCCAAGCAGGAGGACTGGGTCGTCGCGTGCCGCGCGACGGGGCTGTCGTCCGCCCGCACGCTCTTCCGGCACGTGGTCCCCAATTGCCTCGCTCCGGTCATCGTGCTCGCGACGCTCGGGGTCGGCAGCGCGATCCTTTCGGCGGCGGGGCTCTCGTGGCTGGGCCTCGGACCCGACCCCACCGTGCCCGAATGGGGCGTCATGCTCCAGGACGGCTTTCGCTTCGTGCGCGACCGGGAACAGTGGATCGTCGTGCCCCCGGGGGTCGCGATCGCGGTCACGGCGCTGGGCTTCAACTTGCTCGGCGACGCACTCCGCGCCGCGCTCGATCCGCGGCTCGCGCGGTGATGCGTTACGATCGCCGCGTGTTCGTGACCCCGCGTTCGTGACTCCGCCATGACCGTCCGCGAACAGCGTACGGGACTTGCGTCCGTTTCGGAGGATTGATGAAGCCCCTCGCCCTGCTCTTCGCCGTGTCCGTGTCTTCCATCGCCGTGACCGGCCTCGGCGGCTGCAACACCAGCAAGCCCGACAAGACGGGCCGCTCGACGCAGGGGTTCTTCGTCCCGAGCTTCGAGACGCTGTGGGAGCGCGGTGGCATCGAGCTTCGAGCGTCGGGCTTCCCCCCCGACTGGGAGGCATCGAGCCGCGACACGCGCACGATCGTGTCGCGCTACGACACGACGCTGCAGCCGTTCACGGGCAAGGGCACGCGCGAGCAGGCGACGCTGGTCTTCCACCCGATCGCGGGGAGGGACAACTACTGGTCCGTCGAAGCCAACGTGCTGCGCGAGCAGAACATGAACAGCAAGGAGCCGGGGAACATCCGCAAGGCGGACTGGAAGAACCCGGTTCGGGTGCCCGAGGCCGAGGGCAACCTCGTCTACCGCATCGAGACGTTCTTCGTCGGCGCCGAGGTCTCGCCGCAGTTCCGCAATCGTCACGGGATGTCCCCGGGGCGCGCTCCGGTCGCCCCCTACGTCAATCCCGAGGCGCCCGAGGCGAAGGAAAACAGCGACAAGTAGCGATCGTCGGGACCGCGGGTGATCACGACGGCGGCGTGGCGCGAGCCCCGCGGGTGAATCCGGCGTCGCCACGCGTCCGCGCCGTCCTCGACACCGCGCGTGCGCACCTCGACCGAGCCGACGTCGTGCGCGACGGCGATGGCCCGCAGTTCCTTCGTGTCCGCGGAGCCGATCCTGTCGATACGGACGCCCGTCGCCCACGGCGCGGGCGCCGCCGCGACCAGATACGCGATCCTCGGATGGAGGGGGGCGGCGCCGATCGAACGCGCCGCGTCGCCCAGGAGTCCCGAGACGACGATCGCGGGGTCGGGATCGAGCAACCAATCTCCGACCCGCGGAGCCGTCGCGTCGGGCCATGCGACGCCCAGACCCTCGACGCGCGTCGATCCGGGGAGGATCACCGCTCGACGTCGAGCGTCGGGCGGCGCGAAAGAGCCGAAGCCCGCCCGGGATTCGCGCATCTCGCGATCGAGCGAGATCCATTCGAAGGGGGACGCTCCGTCGTCGTCGGGGCGCGCGCCGGGCGCCAGTTTGACGAAGAGCGCGGCGTAGCGCGTCGCGAGTTCCGACCAGACGTGAGGCGGGGGCTCGAATCGTTCGGGGTCGCGCGTGCGCCGGTTCTCCGGACGTCGATCGGGATCGAGGAAGGCCGCGTCGGCGCGTGGCGGCCTCAAGACGGCGTCACCTACCACCACGGTCACGCGATCGCCGACCTCGGCCGCTTCCACGTTGTGTCGAAGGAGCGCCGCACGCACCGGATCGCGCTCGACCGCCACGACGCTACGCCCCGCGCGAGCCAATGCGATCGTGTCGAAGCCGATGCCCGCGCCGAGGTCGGCGACCGTCTCGAAGGTGCCGTAGCGCGCGGCGCGCTCGTCGGCCACCGGCGACGGGCTCGCCTGCTCGAGCGCGTCCTTCGTGTAGAGAAGTCGCTCGGCGAACGGCGTCTTGCGAGCGGCCCGTACCCGCCATTCGTCCTGTGCGAGGACCGCGCGCGCCTCCTCCGGACTTGCCAGCGCGTCGAGTCGGCGCCGTCTGACGAGGGAGTCGAGGGATCGAATCTCACGCGCGATCGCCAGCAGTTCGGCCCCCCGCGCCGATGTCAGAAAGGCGGCTTCGGCCGAGTCCATTCGATCGAGTATGCGGGAACGATCCGGGCGTGGGACTTTCGTCGTGGGCGGCAGGTCCGTAGACTCGGGGTCTCGTGTCGCCGGTCCTCCGCTCCTTCTTCCCGTGTCTCGCCCTGCTCGTCGCGCTGACGGCTGCATCGCCGCGCGCTCACGCCGGCGACGATCTCGACGCGGCGAAGAACCTCCATCAGATGGGGCTGAAACTGCTCGACGGCACGGGCGACCCCGACGACCTGGATCGAGTGCGCGAGGGGCTCGACCACCTGAAGAAGGCCGACACGCTCTACGCGAAGATCGTCGTCGACCCCACGACCTCGAAGGCGTGGAAGGAGTTCGCCGGGACGGCGCGGCGCGAGATCAAGACCAAACTCGAGTGGTGGGCGGCGATCCTTCCGACGGGCGCCGAGCGCAAGCCGGTCGTGCGGCCCGACGCGAAGTTGGACGATCCCGCCGCCGGCGCGCTCCTCGTGCGCTGGTGCGAGAAGGCGAAGAAGGCCTACGTGGCCGAGACCGATCCGCTCGGGCGCGCGTCGATCGCCGTCAAAGTCGCCGTGAAGGCGAAGGAACAGGGACTTCCGCTGCTGTTCGACCTCTTCCGGTCCGAGCCGGATGTCGTGGCCCGCGACGGGTTGCTCGACGCGTTGACGATGCTCGGCGGCCTCGAGGTCGCGAAGGAGATGGCGACGTTCGCGAGGCCCGATGACTGTCCGCTGCGGCGCGACGCGCTGGAGGTGATCTATCGCTGTCTCGAGAAGCCCGAGAAACTCGAACCCGAGAAGCCCTACTGTCAGGCGATCCGCAAGTTCCACGAGCTGAAGAACAGGAAGTTCTCCGAGGCGATCGTCGCGCGGCTCGACGCGATGGGCTGGCAGGGCACGGCGGCCGTCGGCCAAGTCCTCTACGTCGACGACTTCGGCGCGCAGGACGCGGCCTACGACGCGCTCTCGCGCAAGAAGGACTCGCGCGCGGTGCCGTCGCTGGTGTTCCGTCTCGACCGGTTCACGTTCGAGTACCAGGAGCAGATGCCGGCGCACCAGGCCTTGCTCGCCATCGGCTGGTACGCGGTGCCCGAACTCGTGGATCGGCTGAACGACCCGGCCGCCGGCATCTGGATCTCGTGGACGTTGCGCAAGATCACGGGCCGCCACGCGGGCACCGACCGGAAGAAGTGGACCGAATGGTGGAAGGTCGAGGGACCGCTCCACCCCGAGATCACCGCGGCGAACTCCGAACCGGCGCCGACGGCGGGATCGACTCCGCGGTAGACAGGGGCAAGCCGCGCTCGCCCGCGAGCGTCGACGGTCGCTCCGTTGCCGACGTGCGTGCCGTTCTCGCTGCTGTCGCGCCAGATGCGCATCGCTCCGCGAGGTGCCGAAGGATGCCGGCGCGCGCCGCAGTCCAGTCCACGCCTCGCGGCTCGCCACGGACCTCCCTGGCGTCGGCGGCCGCGGATCGGCGTTCGATCTCCATGCTCCACGCCCGCTCCCAGTGCGGGTCCGCGGGGCCCTCGACGCTATCGATCAATTCGGCTGCAAGCCGGAGGCGGTCCGCCTCGCAGAGGTTGAGCGCTTCGATGGCGATGGCGTGAAATGTCGAGGACACGTCGCAAGGATAACCGTGCGAGCGACCCGCGGGCTACGACGCGAGCAGCTTGCGAAGCACGTACGGGAGAATCCCGCCGTGGCGGAAGTACTCGGCTTCGATGGGGGTGTCGACGCGGCAACGAACCTGGAACGCCTTCGAGACGCCCTTTTCGTCGCGGGCCACGACCTCGAGCGTCGAGCGCGCCTTGACCCCGTTCTCGACGCCCTTGATCGTGAACGACTCGCGGCCCGTGAGGCCGAGCGTTGTGCGTGACTGTCCCGCCTCGAACTCGAGCGGCAGCACGCCCATGCCGACCAGGTTGCTGCGATGGATGCGCTCGAACGATTCGGCGATCACCGCGCGCACGCCGAGCAGCAACGTGCCCTTCGCCGCCCAGTCACGCGACGAACCCGTGCCGTACTCCTTGCCGGCCAGCACGACCAGCCCCGTGCCCGCCGCCTTGTAGCGCTCGGCGGCGTCGAAGATCGACATCTTCTCACCGGTCGGCAGGAACTCGGTCACGCCGCCCTCGGTGCCGGGCACCAGCAGGTTCCTCAGCCGGATGTTGGCGAAGGTGCCGCGCGTCATCACGCGGTCGTTGCCGCGGCGCGCGCCGAACGAGTTGAAGTCGGCCTTGACGACGCCGCGGGATTTCAAGAACGTCGCCGCCGGGCCGTCGGCCGCGATGTCGCCCGCCGGGCTGATGTGGTCGGTCGTGACGCTGTCGCCGACGGCGAGCAGGCAGCGCGCTACCTCGATCGCGCGCAGCGCCTTCGGCTCCTTCGTCATGCCCGCGAAGAACGGGGGATCCTGGATGTAGGTGCTCTCGGCGTCCCAGGGATACGTCTCGCCCGTCGGACTCTCGAGCGCATTCCAGCGCTCGTTGCCGTTGAAGACGTTGCCGTAGCGCGTCACGAAGCTCTGGGCCGAGAGGCACGAGGCCGCGACCTTCCCGACTTCGGCGTTGGTCGGCCAGACGTCTTTCAGGTACACGGGCTTCCCGTCGCGGCCGATGCCGAGCGGTTCGGTCGAGAGATCCTTGTCGACCGACCCCGCGATCGCGTACGCGACGACGAGCGGCGGGCTCGCGAGGTAGTTGGCCTTGACCTCCGGGTGGACGCGCCCCTCGAAGTTGCGGTTGCCCGAGATGACCGCCGCGGCGACCAACCCGGAGACCTTCAACGCTTCGCTGACCTCCTTGGGCAAGGGGCCCGAGTTGCCGATGCAGGTCGTGCAGCCGTAGCCGACCGTCTGGAAGCCCAACTGGTCGAGGTAGGTCGCGAGTCCCGCGGCCTCGAGGTAATCGGTCACGACGCGCGAGCCGGGCGCGAGGCTCGTTTTGACCCACGGCGCGGTCACGAGCCCTTTCTCGACGGCCTTCTTCGCGAGCAACCCCGCCGCGAGCAAGACCGACGGGTTGCTGGTGTTGGTGCACGACGTGATCGCCGCGATGACGACGACGCCGTGCGAGACCTTCGTGCCCTCGAGCGTCGCGGTGCCACCGGCCTTCGACGAGCCGACCCTTACCGACGGCATGAGTCCGGTCTTCGCGGCCGCCGCGGGGTCGAGCCCGAAGCCGCGATCGGCGAGCGGCACGGGCAACGCCTTGCGGAAGCCCTCCTTCACCTTCGAGAGGCCGACGCGATCCTGCGGACGCTTGGGCCCCGCGAGGCACGGCTCGATCGAGCCGAGGTCGAGTTCCACCGTGTCGGTGAACGTCGGCTCGGGCGACGCGTCGGTGCGGAAGAGCCCCTGCTCCTTCGCGTAGCGCTCGACCAACCCGACATGCTTCTCGTCGCGACCGGTCAAGCGCAGGTACTCGAGCGTCGCCTTGTCCACGGGGAAGAAGCCCATCGTCGCGCCGTACTCGGGCGCCATGTTCGCGACGGTGGCGCGGTCGGCGAGCGACAGCGACGACAACCCCGCGCCGTAAAACTCGACGAACTGGTCGACGACGCCCTTCTTGCGCAGCACCTGCGTCACGGTCAGCACCAGGTCGGTCGCCGTCACGCCCTCGCGCAGCGCACCCGTCAACTTCATGCCGACGACGCGGGGTGTCAGCATGTAGATCGGCTGGCCGAGCATCACGGCTTCGGCCTCGATGCCGCCGACACCCCAGCCGACGACGCCCAGCCCGTTGATCATGGTCGTGTGCGAATCGGTGCCGACCACGCTGTCGGGCAGCGCGATCGTCCGGCCGTCGATCGAGCGCGTGGCCACGACCGACGCCAGGTACTCGAGGTTCACCTGATGGACGATGCCCGTCGCGGGCGGCACGGCGCGGAACTGGCGAAACGACTTCTGGCCCCACTTCAAGAACCGGTACCGTTCGCCGTTGCGCGCGAATTCGATCTCGACGTTCTTCGACAGCGCGTCGGCCGACCCGAACGCGTCGACCTGCACGCTGTGGTCGATCACGAGGTCCACCGGCACGAGCGGGTTGATCCGTTTCGGGTCGCCGCCCAACCGCTTCATCGCGTCGCGCATGGCGGCCAGGTCGACGATGCAGGGCACGCCCGTGAAGTCCTGCAGCACGACGCGCGCGGGCGAGAACGGCACCTCGACGGCCTTCGGTTCCTTCGCGTTCCACCGCGCCAATTGAAGGACGTCCTCCTCCGTGACGGCGAATCCGTCCATGTTGCGCAGCGCGGCCTCGAGGATCACGCGAATCGAGTACGGCAGGCGATCGACGCCTGCGACTCCGGCCTTTGAGAGCGCGTCGAGGCGGAAGACGTCGACCGCGCCCGCGGGGGTCGCGAGGGAGGAACGGGAGCCGAACGGATTGGAAGTGGTCATGGGCGAGTCGAGGGGGATTGGGGCGGTTGGCGGATGAGGCAGGGGCGTCGGGGAGGGAGAGGGGGAAGGTACGGGCGAGGCCCACGAGCGGCCTCGTTCCGACGCGGCCCCCGCCGCCCCCCCTTGTGATCCGACGGAAATGATCGCACCGCGAGCCGTGGACGGGCCGATAGCATCCATCGAGTGCCCCCATGAACAGCGCCGAAGGCAACCCCCTCCAGGACGTCGTGATCCCCGCCGAAGTGCCGGCGGTCGTGCTCGCGAGCACCGTCGTGTTCCCCTACGACGTCGTCTCCGTCCAGGTCAACAAGCCCAAGGTCGTGCGACTCCTCGACGCGAACCCGGGCGACAGCGTGATCGTCGGGTGCTTCTTCCCGAAGGACCCCGACGCCGACGAAGCGACGACGAAGGACGACCTCCTGCCCGTCGGCGTCGCGTGTCGGGTGATCCACCGCATGCGCATGCCCAACGAAACGATGCAGATCGTCTTCCAGGGGCTCCGGCGCATCGAAGTCAAGGCCGTCGCCGAGATCGAGCCGTACCTTCGTTGTCGTGTGGAGGCGCTGCCCACCAAGGAGCCCCGCGGCACGGAGGTCGACGGGCTGGTCTACCGCTGCATGGAGATGGTCGACGAACTGATCCGCACCGAGGGCGGCTATCCGCAGGAGATGGTCGACATCCTGCGCATGAACATCGCGGGTGGCGGGCGCTTCGCCGACCTGATCGGCGCGCACGTGAACTTCCCGTTGCCGATCAAGCGCAAGATCGCGTCGACCGCCGACGTGCGTGACCGCCTGCGGATCGTCGAGGACGTCCTGGAAGAGGGGATCAACCGCCAGCGCGTGTCGTCGGACGTCGCGCACAAGGTGCGGGTCGATCTCGACCAGCGCCAGCGCGAGAGCCTGCTCCGCGCGCAGATGAAGGCGATCCGCCGCGAACTCGGCGAGGAGGGCGACTCGGGCGCCGAGGTCGAGGACCTGCGCGAGCGCGTCCACTCGGCGGGGCTGCCCAAGGAGGCCGACGACGCGGCGAACCGGGAACTCGATCGTCTGGCGGGCATGTCATCGCAATCGGCCGAGTACCACGTCGCGCGGACGTACATCGGTTGGATCCTCGATCTCCCCTGGAATGCCACGTCCAAGGCACGGATCGATCTCGACCGGGCGCGCGCCGTGCTCGACCGCGACCACTACGGACTCGACGACGTCAAGGAGCGCATCCTCGAGTTCCTGGCCGTGCGCAAGATCAAGAAGGACCCCCGCGGGCCCATTCTCTGCCTCGCGGGCCCGCCCGGCGTCGGCAAGACGAGCCTCGGGCGCAGCGTCGCGGAGGCGGTCGGGCGACCGTTCGTCCGCGTCTCGGTCGGCGGCATGCGCGACGAGAGCGAGATCAAGGGGCATCGGCGCACGTACGTCGGCGCGCTCCCCGGCAAGGTGATCCAGGCGCTCAAGAAGGCCGGGACCCGCGATCCCGTCTTCATGATCGACGAGATCGACAAGATGGGCAGTGACGCGTCGCGCGGCGACCCGTCGTCGGCGATGCTCGAGGTGCTCGACCCCGAACAGAACGCCAATTTCCAGGACCACTACCTCGACATCCCCTTCGATCTCTCCAAGGTCTTCTTCGTCGCGACGGCCAATTTTCTCGACGAGATCCCCGGCCCGCTCCGGGACCGCATGGAAGTCATTTCGCTGCCCGGCTACACGCGTGCGGAGAAGTTCCACATCGCGAGGAAGCACCTCGTGCCGAAGGTGTTGCGCGACACCGGGCTCACCGAGCTTCAGATCGAGTACACCGACGCCGGGTTGCGCGCCGTCATCGACGGCTACACCCGCGAGGCCGGCGTGCGCAATCTCGAGCGACTGCTCGGGAGCGTCGCGCGCAAGGTGGCGCTCGCGGTCACGCGCGGGGGCAAGGGTGCGGTCGCGAAGGTGGTGGTCACGCCCGAGGCGGTGACCTCGTTCCTCGACACGGCGCCCTACACCGACGAACTGCGCGCGAAGGAACCGACGGTGGGCGTCGCGACCGGGCTCGCGTGGACGGCGGGCGGCGGCAGCGTGCTCTTCATCGAGGCGCAGGCGATGCCGGGGTCGGGGCGCATGTTGATCACGGGGCGATTGGGTGACGTGATGCGCGAGAGCGTCGATCTGGCGCTCTCCTGGGTCAAGAGCCACGCGTCCGAGTACGGCATCGACCCCGAAGCGTTCCGCACGCAGGACATCCACATCCACGTGCCCGAGGGGGCGACGCCCAAGGACGGTCCGAGCGCGGGCGTGACCATCACGACCGCGTTGGTTTCGCTGTTCACCGACAAGCCCATTCGTCCCGACCTCGCGATGACGGGCGAAGTCACGCTCAAGGGCCGGGTGCTGCCGGTGGGGGGCATCAAGGAGAAGGTGCTCTCGGCCCATCGGGCGGGCATCCGCAAGTTGCTGCTCCCCGAGGGCAATCGCCGCGACTGGGACGAGATCCCCGACGAAGTCCGCGACGCGCTCGAAGTCGAATTCACCTCCGACGTCCACACCAACGTGTCCGAGGCGCTCTTGAGCGTCGTCGTACCCGATTCGATCC